>JAJRZB010000448.1 GCA_024275455.1 Bacteroidota bacterium
ATAATCATATTCATAATTATCATTGTTCTTTACGACTTGTGCTAAACACCAATCATCGTAAGAATATTCTAATGTTCTGGAAACTGACTGCACAGCATAATTAAAAGGAACAAAACCAAAAGTTTTATATAGATTTCTCTTTTCCCATGGGAGATTGGCTAATTCTTTCATTCCTTCAATTGCTTTTGTTACGTTATATCCTTTAATTCCTTTTATATAAGCATCTGCTATTACAGGCAAAGAATGATACCCAATCATACTCGGAACTTCATTACCGGAGATTTCAAACATCGGCAAACTACCGGAATGCTCATACCTTTCAATAAATGTATTTATAAAATCTTTTGTTTTATTTTTACTTATGATTGTATGTAACGGATGCAATCCTCTGAAAGTATCCCATAAAGAAAAATTAGTATAATTATCAAAACCTTTGGAAGTATAGATTTGGTTATTTGTGCTTCTGTATCTGCCATCAATATCCATATCTAAACTTGGATGAATAAAAGTATGATATAACGAAGTATAAAATATTGTTTTCAGTTTATCACTTTTACTTTTTACATAAATTTTACTTAAAACTTTATTCCATGCGTTATTTGCATTTTGTTTAACTTTATCAAAGTTCCACCCGGAGATTTCATTTAAATTCTTTTCAGCTCCATCAATATCAACTTTTGATATTGCAACTTTTATCATTATTGATTTCTGTCTATTGGGGAATTTAAAATAAGCTTTAATCTTTTTCCCGGAAATATATTTTTTATCTTTTACTATTCTATTATTATCAAAAATAATACTACTAATAAATGGTTCAGAAAATTCAGCAACAAAATAAAGTTTTTGATACATTCTTAATCCACCAATAGAAGTGCGGAAACCTTGTATCTTAGTATTACTAACAATCTGAAGTTACAATGAATCTACTTTATCATTTATGCCGTGAACTAAATCTAAAATTATATTTCTTGAACTTGTATCTGGGAAAGTATATTTATGAAGTCCGACTCTTTTAGTTGCAGTTAACTCAACAGTTATATTATTCGTCAACAACACTTTATAATACCCCGGAGATGCAAACTCATTTGAGTGAGAAAAACTTGAAGCACATTTTGGAAATTGGTTAAATGAATTTCTTCTAATGCTTTGTGTTACCGGCATAAAAAGAAAATCTCCACCGGAACCTTCTCCGGTACCACTTAAATGCGTGTGACTAAAACTTAAAATAGTAGAATCAGAATAATGATATCCCGATGACCCCAAAGATGTTTTTATTCTAGTGTCCGGACTAAGTTGTATCATTCCAAAAGGGACAATTGCTCCTGGGAAAGTATGTCCTTCTTTATCCGTCCCAATAAATGGATTTACATATTGAGTTAAATTATTTTGTACATCTTGCCCAAGAAATTGCTGTACAATAAAAACAAACAATAAAATTGATAATTTATATTTCATCTTTCCTTTGATTTTATCCATGCTTCATTAAAAACAACATGTTTTATTGACTTTTTAGTATTCGAAATACGATATGTATAAGTCAAATTAATATTTCCATCTTTACTTTGAATTATTGAAGGATAGGAAAAACTTCCACCTTGTTTGTATTCAAGTTTCTTTTTCCACGTCCAAGTGTTTCCTTCATCATCGGAAAGTGCAACTGCAATGCTATACCTTCCATCATCAACATCATTATAAGCCAATAACCAATTGCCACTTTGTAATTTTAGAACTTCAATGCTTGCTCCGGGATTTGGGATTTCGGATTTTATAGCATAAGTCCATGAATAACCTTCATCTTTGGAGTAGCTAATCATTATTCTACCCGGTTCGTCTCCATCATCTCTCATGTAAGCAACTATTGAATTATCTTCTTTTACAATTAGACTTGGTTGGTTCAAACCACGACCGACAATTGGTAAACTGCAATTCCACGTTTCACCGTCATCTTCTGAGATTGCTATCAATCCAAAATTAAAACCGTCCGAATAAAGAGGAAGAAGAATCTTTCCATTTTTCAAAATTGTGGGATGTGTTCTAGTCATCCAACCGGTTTCTCTTTTTTTAGGATCTTTAGCTGCTTCAATCAACATCTCCTCATACGGTAACGCATACTCAGCCCAAGCCAGATCTTCCCTACCATATTTCTTAAATTGCTCAGCAACTCTTTTTTCAAATTCTTCACCAGGTTTCATCAGAATAACATCTTGCCACTGCCAATTTGGAGCACCGCTGTTGTTATAGTCAGTCGTAGTTTTTACTTTGAGAATTGAGGTTTCCCATCGGTTTCCTCTTACAACAATCCAGACTAAAAATAATTTACCACTGTTGTTAAGAAAAAGCATAGGATTACAGTCGGGTTGTCCAGGTGAATCAGCCATTAAGAAGGGTTTGCTCCACTTTGTTTCGCCTTTCTTAAGTCTTGCACCATTAACCACCACATCATTAGCCTTTCGCTCTCCGCTTCCCTGAAACCAACATACTAAGAAATCACCATTCGGCAATTCAACTATACTGCTTGAATGAACATGTTGTTCTTGTAGAGGGAAAATCAATGTACTATCAATTCTGCCTTGTCCAAGTATAAAATTCATAGATATTAAAATTACAATCAATAATACTTTTTTCATTTTAGTTTATCCTATTATATTTTAATTCTTAATCCACTCTTCATCAAAAGCCACATATTTTATCGATCGTCGATATCCTTCCAAATGATACGAGTAGGTCAAACGAATTTTACCATCCTTACCTTGAATAACGGATGGATAAGCATAACTCCCATTTTTAGAATTCTCTAAACTTTTCTTCCACTTCCAAGAGTTACCCTCATCATCTGATAATGCTGCAGCAAGACTGTATCTACCATCCTCAACATCATTATATATCAAAAGCCAATTGCCACTTTTAAGTTTAATTGCCTCTATACTTGCACCTGGATTAGGAATATCAGAATCTTTTGCAAAACTCCATGAGTTACCTTTATCCGAAGATTCAGCCATCATTATTCTGCCAGGTTCATCCCCACTATCACGCATAAATGCAACAATAGTCCCGTCATTCTTCTGGACAAAACTCGGTTGTATATTTCCTTTACCTACGATCGGTAAACTGCAATGCCAGTTGTTACCATTGTCATCTGAGACTGCAACGATTGAAATATTATATCCATCGGAGTATAGTGGAAGAAGAATTTTGCCACTTTCTAAAATTAAGGGATGAATCCTTGTCATCCAGCCGGTTTCTCTTTTCTTCGGATCTTTAGCCGCATCGATGATCATCATTTCATACAGCGGTGCGTATTCAGCCCAAGCCATTTCCGGACCTTCATTCTCTTTGAATTTAGTCTCGATCTCTTTTTCAAATTCTTCACCAGGTTTTAGCAGAATTATATCCTGCCAGTTCCAATTTGGCGCATCTTCATTTTCGTAATCGGTTGAAGTACGATATTTTAGCAATGATGTTTCCCATCTATTGGCTAGAACAACTACCCAAGCTAGAAAAAGTTTATTCTCCTTATTTAAGAACAATACCGGATTGCAGTCCGGTTGTCCAGGAGTATCGGCCATTATAAATACGTCATTCCACTTACTTTCACCTTTTTTTAGTCTGGCACCTTTGATAGCAACATCATTAGCGCTTCGTTCACCACTCCCTTGAAACCAACATGCAAGTAAGTCACCATTTGTTAATTCAACTATACTACTTCCGTGAACATGTTGTTCTTGTAAAGGGAAAATCAATTCTTGCTTTAAACCTTGTTGGGCAAATATTTGAATTGTTGATATTATTATGAGTATTATAAGTATTCTTTTCATCTATTTTCTCATTTTTATTTTACTAAAATCATTTTCTTGGTTTGTAAATATTTACCATAACGCAACTGATAATAATATACACCGCTTGGGTAAATAACTGCATTGAATGACACTTCGTATATGCCCGGTTGTTTTGTTTCATTTATAAGTGTTGTGATTTCTTTACCAAGAATATCGTAAACCTTTAGTGTTAAATTTTGTAGTGGTGACTCATGAGTCGCCACTACAGGTAATGAATATTTTATTATTGTTGTCGGATTAAATGGATTCGGGTAGTTCTGGTAAAGCTCAAATTCAGGTGTAACTCTAAAATTATTGTCCTTAAGACTTGTTGCTTCACTAACAATTAGACTAAGATTTCTAATTTTCATATCTGCAATATTCATTCCGGGTAATTCCCAACCAATATTCATCCCGCCAAGTTTATAATCTGCCAAATCTTGTGATGCTGAAAGATAGCTTCTATTCCAAGCTTCATTTAGTGCTATTATTGCATAAGGATATAAATCAATATCAATATTTACCCATTCATTTGTGTGTGTACTTTTTGTAGCGACACTATCATAAGCGATTGAATAGATCAATGTTTGTGTACCGTCATCATGATTTATATACTCTTTGGGATTCTAATTCCTGTCATCGTAAACTTGCACTCCTAACCAAATATAATCTTTTCCGTAACCGGATGAATTTTGATTCAAATTCTGTACCGTAAAGTAAATGTTAAATTGAGCAGCATGAATATTTTTATCATATCCGTTTTGAATAATAGTTGAATCGTTTTCAAGTTTTACTTCAAGATGGAAATCAAGTCTACCTAATTTATCCATTGATGGACAACCCGGACCAGCATTACCAGGAGGACTTAAACGTTGCTCAACTAAAAGATGCGGCCAATTTTCTCCTACCTGACGATAAATCCCGTCATATTCATTATATGAATTTACACCAAATAATATGTAATAATCTTCTTCCCCATAAGGACCAAAGTGCATTTTCTTTTCAGAATTATCCCAGTGATGCCACCCATTCGGTAATACTGTTGGGGTTATATCAACAAGCGAACTTTTACTTGACCACTGTGCACAAGTCCAAACCGGTATTCTGGTTGAATCAAACCCAATTGTTCCATCAACTTGAACCGGATTAGCCGGTGGATACTGTGGTGAGTAAACTTTTAATCCATCTTGGAAATGAGTATCATAAATAAGTTCTTGTGCAATAACTTCAACAGTGACAAAACTTATAAGAGTAAATACGACACTTAAAATTCTAATTCCTTCCATAGTTATAATAATAATTATTTAAGTGGAAACATTTTATTTAGTTCAACTTTATCAGAAATTATGCTGACACTATAAATCGGCCATGTATTCAAACGATTTGCCAGTTTGTGTCCATCTTCTTTTGTTCCCTTATAAATATAAAACCGCATTTTCATTCCCGGATTATTCTCATTTAATTCTTCTCTGAATACTGCCCGTTTTTCTTTCTGCCGCCAAGTTACTGCAAGGTGCTCGACACTGCAATCTTTAATTATTGTATAACCATTACCAAGATAAAGGAAACCATTGGAAAGGGACATAGCCGGATCATGTTTCAGATCGATTGGTAGTTTAACAATAGTCTCTTCACCGCAACCAGCTGAGTAGTAAAGATTATTATCAGCTGTATCGAAAGCTATTTCTACCGCACCATCGTCCGGTCTTTTGCACGATATATCAAATTGATATAAATTATACTCGATCTTTTTAATTTGTGAATTATAACTATCCGCTCTTACATGAACAGCTATGGGTAAATACGAATCAGAGCCTTTCGTTTCACTATTATTTCTACTCTTGTTTACGTTCCCGGATTTAGTTTCAACGACCAATACTTCATTATCTAGCGGAATGATCTTTTTTAATGCATCGAATATTTTTTTGAGCTGAATACGAGCATTTGCAACTTCGTTAGCAGTATATTGAACTTCTACTAACCAAGGAGTCCAACCGCTAGAGTCTGAGACTTCTGAAAGCAGAAGATGTAACCACGCTTGCTTTAACCACTCCAACAGTTTTGTGATATCCATTCCTAGTAATTTTGCATATTTGATAATCTTCTCAGCAACTAAAATTTCTCCTCTTAACTGGTAACTCAATGCACGAGTAATACCATCAGTTTCCACTCCGCTGCGCTGACGTCCCATCCACATGAAAGGTCCGCAAACAGACATATTCCATGTCCCCTCGGGGATGAAAGGGTAATCCTCAATTTTATAGTCTTTATCATTTCGAAAATTTTCTACCAATTCAGACATCGTAACAAATTCATATCCTTCTGCTTCCAGTTTTTCGAATCGTTCGATACTTTTCTTCTCTTGCTCTGGTACAAAATAGAAATCACTGTTATAATCAAGTGTATTAAATACTTCACCGTCATCCAAAAACGACCATGCCCATTCAAAATTCTTCAAATCTTTTTTACCGGCGCCAATTAACCCAAGTATTGAATCATCTCCATACTTAACATTAACAAGAGGCATCGTTTCACCTCTGTAATAACTGTGCGGATCGGAACTTGAAACAACCACATCATGCGAGCCTTTTAACGCATAAGCAAGTCCAGGAGAGAATTGAATCTCCTGTCCAAAGAATATACGTGACCGTTTCATTCCATATTTTTCTAGTATTTCGTCAGATATTTGGATAGAACGTTGCAGATCCAAAGCCGGGTACGCAATAAAGAACTGATCAGAGTAGTGGGCAATCACCAATTCAATTTGACCACGGTCAATAAGTTTTTTCAAAAGTTTCAAAACCTCAGGATATTCCTCAGCCATAGTCTCAATGGCATATCCTTGGAACTCAAAATCAACTTTGTACTGTGGATGTTTGTCAAAATATTTTAATGCCGGTAGAAGGGATTCCCTTATAATCCTTGCTTCAATTCTGTAATCTCCGGCAACATATTGAAAGTTGTAATGAAACATTCCTATTGCATACTTTGGTTTTGCTTGTATGTTGAGACCAATCAGCAATAATAAGATAAATACTTTCTTCAATATCATTCTAAATTTCTCCCTTAATAACTTATCCTGTAGTTCCCGTTTTGATAATCAGTTGTTTTAATAATCAGTTTATGTTTATCGGGATTGTAACTCCAATCAGTATTTTCATCTAGTTGCTTATCATCCAATACGACTATACTCGGTTTTCTTTCAGTATAGATATTTAGTATATGCGAGATTTTTGAATCTCGTAATTGTATTGTTAAATCAACATCAGTATTAGAATACGAAATTTCGGTTTTGTTTTTACCATTTGTGTGGTAAAATGTAAAACTATTTTTTTCTAATAGATAAATTAATATTGTTGTAAACCCTTTCGAGTCCTTATCGCCAATATTTGTATAATCCCTCTTGATGTTCATTGGAATTATTGCGCCCTCTTTAACAAACACCGGATATTCATCCATTGAGAATTCCATCTCAACAGTTTGAGGTCCTTCAATCAAATTATTGTCTTCAAAAAAGTATCTCCATTTTCCTTTTGGTAAAGTAACTGTATTGATTTTTGAATCTTGATAAATTGGTGCGATCAAAAAATCATCACCGAACATATAATGATACAGTCCTTTATCTAAAGGTGTTTGTAAACGTCTACCACCGTTATGAGCAGTTACAACATAATGATACATATATGGAACCAATTCAGTATGCAACCACGAAAACTTTCTGATAATTTCAAGCTCTTCATTAGTTCGCTTCCACAGTCTGCGCTCTCCATGCCCACCGTTCATAAATAAACCGCAGAAAGTAGAAAACTGTGCCCATCTAATATATAGTCTCGGTGGGATCTCTCTACCGGAAAAACCAGCAACATCTGAACCGACAATATTATAACCCAGTTCAGCACTCTTCATTATATGCTCAAGCGCCATTTCAATTCCTCTTATACCTTCCATTACCAGGTCTTTATTATCATCACTATCCTTGCTGCTTTCACCAGTTGATTTCCATGTATGCTTCTGATCGCCAACCCAGTTAACCGGAGAAGCATCGAATGGAGAAAATCCTTCAGGGTGTGCATATTCACGATCGATCGAACGAGAAAGCGTAACAAATTCCGGATTTTGTTTTAGTACGTGTTGATACTCGTTACGGTAATATTGATCCATATATTCTCTTGTAGTGATCAATCCTTCTGATGATGTTCTATAAAAGAATGGTATTCCAAATATTTCAGTCCAGTTCAGTGTTACAGCACCATCCAATTTCCAACCGTCAATTCCATAGTCAAAGACTGTTTGCTGTAATCCATGCCACCACTTCATTGCTTCCGGATTTGTATAATCAATAAACCCGCCAACACCTTCCCACCATTCCGCTTGGTCATCATCTGAAATAAGATAACCTTTTTTGAGTGCTTCACCGGACCAGTCTTTTGAGTCCTTTATTTTCGTATCTTTACTATAGCTGTTAACCATTGAGGTCATCCAAAGTACAACACGGTAACCGTTATCTTCCAACTTCTTGAACCAAGTGTCCGGATTTGGATAACGGGAAGTATCAACTTCAAAATCATTGTAACGTAGTGACCAAGGACTATCTATAATTATCGTTCGAACAGGAATATCGTGTTCGGCATAACCTTCAAGTAATTCATCTACATAAGCGCCAGTGTTTACATCATCTTCCCAGAGCCAACATTCCAAAGCCCAAGCTGGAGTGAGAGGGATCTGACCATGCCTCTGAGCATTGAAGGGCATCCCCCAGAACGGTAATATCAAATAGAAATAAGCAATTACAAATAAAACAATTATTGTAATTAGTATAATCTTCAAAACCTTTTTCAAACTAGAACTTCTCCAAATTTTCTCTAAAATCTATTATGCGAACCTGGCATTCCATCATGCAGCCCGGTAGAGATAAGCGCAAGCACAAACATGAATAAAACCAGACCTATAAAAATCGAAGTCCAATACTGCCATGATTCTAATTCTGTAACTCCCATATCCAATTTGTACTGTTCTTTTCTCTTTAAGTATAGAAGCAATAGGATAACAGGTAGAATAACCCAATACATAGTGACACTGTTGCCTAAAAATGTTTCACTATACGAATAGCCAGTTCTGATATTACCAAAGATCATGTACAAGAGTGAATACAAAAAGAGTATTGCTATACCCCAGTTCCTCGGTTCCTCTTCATTCTGTAATTTTTTCCATGAATAGAAGATTAGGATTGTAAATAGAATTAAAATTACCCAAACCTTAATTTGAATATTCGATGTAAACTGCAAAGCATCTGAAATTGATAATCGTTCAGCAAGTTCAACAATTTTTTTAGTTTCAAAACTTTGGAAAATATTTATTGCTGGGATTACAAAAACGAGAACAATTATAGCATTCCAATTTGCTCTTTTACTCGGAGTGATTTTTTCTGGCCAGTTACTTGTAACAACTCCATAAGCCATTCCCATACCACCGAGGAAACCAAGTGTGAATTCCATTACATTCCACCAGTTATATGATAATCCACTAATGCTTCCCATTGTCTGTAAAAAATTCCCAAATGCAAAACCAACACCACCACCAAGTGCTGAGTACAAACCGACACGAAGTGCATTGATATTTCTGTTCCTATATAGATACCATGCTAGGGCAGAAGCCGAACCAAAACAAATTGACCAGCTTTCATCACGTGGTGGAGTCATCAGCCATTCCATTTCGATTATGAAGAACCAATATGCCAAACTGCCAATTACAAACATTTCGAGCAATAGTCTTAACCAATCCGGTTTTTTGTTCTCATCAGTACTCAATCCAAGACCGAAAAGACCTCCTCCAATGAAACCATAAAGAGCACCAACAACAAAAAGCATTGCATAGCCATAAGCTGAGTTAAATACTTCTGCTGAGCGACAATAACCAACGATAACACCATAACTCATTATTCCACCCATTCCCCAACCTATTGCTGCTAGAATTGCAAGAACGGAAGCACGCTTAATCCAATCATTTCGTCCAACAGCAAGCAATAAAGCTAATGCTCCCATGACGCCAGCCCATGATGCTCCCCACCAATGTCCAAAATGTCCTCGAATTGCCCACCCAAGTCCAAGTGTCAATCCCGTAATTAACATTACTAACCATTTTGACATATATTTTCCTCAATTATTTATTATAAATTTATTCAGTTATATAAAAAATCCTATGAGCTTCCCATTTTTGTCCGAGCATATCTGTTGTTCTGACCTTTACCGTGTATGCTCCGACATCGAGATCATCTGGGAGCATGCCTTCCCACATATGAGTTGATACATAAAATATATCCAATGATCTGTTTATTTTTTCTTTGAAGCCTAGCAGTTTGTAATAATAAATGTCAGAGGGAGCAAATAAAACAAAAAACATCATTTTCTTTTTACTCCTTTATGATTTCCAAATATTTTCCCATCCAATAAGGAAACAACCAAAACACAGGTTCCCTTTCGGAGTGAGGATTACCTTGTACTGCTGCCCAAGGATTTTTATCCCATCTCACTGTTGCACGAATACTAGCCGGAGGCAATACTGATATTTGCATATCCTCTAGTATTGGTTTTCTTACGATACATATATCTTCCCGCTTGGTATGATCAATTCGCCAGTCGACTAGATCAAGTGGAGTATCGACCAAGAAATCTATTGAGTTTTTTACTTCCACTCTTTTGTTTCGCGCATAACAATAAATAAAATTATTCATAGGGTTCTTACCAGACTTCTGATTCTCAAACCATTCGTCTAAAAGATTTTCATAAAACTTTTTGAGTTTAGGATCATCCTCATATCTCACAAGTATTGGGAAAAGATAACCAGCCATTGGAATATCAAAATATATTTCCCAAGCAGGATTTTTATGATTCAGTTTTGCAACATTATCTAAATATCCTTCTTCGTTTATTAGCCGCAAATACTCCGATTGATACTTTTCATCACCGGTAACATGATAAGTGAACTTTAGGAATGAAAGTAACTCAAAAGAATTAAGACTTCTCTCTGGAGCCCAGTCAGGATCGCGATTGAGATTATCAGGCGACCATACTGCCCATTTAGTATGCTTACCATCAATATCAACAAAGTTATAGTTATGCTTTATTATATAATTCATTATCTTTTGAACATGTGCTCTGATAATTTCTTTCTCTTTTTCATCAGCGGCAAATTCGTAGTAATAATAATATCCCATAAAATGCCCGCTCATTTCATCACTACTTGTATCCCCTTTCCAAAGCCACTTACCGTCTTTCGATTTTCTCCAACGATTTTCTACTTTCTTAAATCTTGGATCCTTTACTAATTCATCAGCGACTTCTCTATCACTATATTTTCTATTACCGTCATTCACTCTTTTCCAATTGCTTGGAACAACGGTTCTAGCAAAAAAGCCATCTGTTTCAGTTACTTCTTGTAATAACTTTAATGTATGAAATGCTCGCTTTGCTTTCTCTCTAGCATCTTCATCTTTTGTAGTAGCATATCTCAGACTTTCCATACTCAGATAGATAGCTGTATATTCGCCATCGTTATCATCATCCCAAGGACGCCATGATGCAGTATCGCCTTCAATATCAAGCCAAACACGATGAACTATCCATGGTTCACGAACATGTCTTTTTATTAAAATATCATAAAAATAATTTTCCTTTTCTGATAAAGTCATTTTCTTCTGCTTGATAGCACTTACTCCACCAGTAGTTGCAATCCATGCAGTTCCGGATCTATCAAACGCAATATCTCTCACACGATCATTCATTAACCAGCGCTTGCTAAATCGTAATGAGTGCGAGCCATTTTTCGCATAACGAACAATCCCCATATTAGTACCAACCCACATTGCTCCATCTGGTGACTTCTCCACGCAACTGACTTCGGCGTTAGGTATTCCATCCTTGGGAGTTAAAATCTTGAGCTTTTTATTTGCATCACGAATTGTTACACCACCTAACCCACCAGCCCACAGACTGTTATCATCAGAATATGATATTCCTCTTACATAAGAACTGATCAATTCATTTTCATCTTGATAGAGCTTTACTTTGCCATTAGCATAATGATAAAGTCCAACATCAGAAGTAATCCATACACCATTACTCTTGTCGGGAATAGCATCTCGGATTCCTTTTGAAATATTGATATCTAGCTTTTCATTCTTGTTATCGCTCAAAAACCAATTACCATTGTAACCAAACACATAAACACCTTTCGGTGTTACTGTGATCATTGAAATCGGAGGAATGACTTTTTCTATCTTCTGTATTTTACCTCCATTGAATTTATATAAGCCATTCCATGTGCTAAACCATACATTATTATCAGAATCAACTGCCACTGCAAATGAGGGTCCTCTTTCATTTTTATTTTGAACAGCTTGCCATTGAGTATCATAAACCTTTTTAACAAAGATTCCACCTTTAGTAGCTATCCAAATATTTTGTGATGAATCAACCGCTATACTTCTAACATCATTATCAACTGAATTACCAACCGGATACGCGACATGATACTCTTGTCTGAACGGTTTATCAATATATGCTTGCTCACTCTCTGGTTTAGTATCATTGTTCCCACAATAGAACAAGGAGATCAATAATATTAAAATTAATATCGTTCTTAATATTTTCATTTCACTTTTATCCAAATTCTTGAACGTGGTTCAAGAGTTAATTCCAGTTTATTGTCTTGATGCTCAATTACTTCGCCGGTAAATCCATTTACTAATTTTGCATTTTTAAAATCATCACTTGTAAAAGTAAACGACTCTTTTGTTTTATCGTAATTATGAAAAACCCATCCAGAACCACCAAGAGGTTGAGCTACAATTCTTGTAGGTGCATCAAGATTAAAATAAAACTTCATAGTAAAAGCTTCACGCAGTTTGTTTGCCCATGTTTCCGGAATTTCCAATAACCCAAGTTGTTTAGGACAGAGAAGAACTTCACCAACCTTGTCGAAATCTTTTTGTGAGAAAGTATGCGTATTAATCGTATAAATCATTCCACCATCTTTATAAGATCTAATAAAGAACGGTATCTTTCCATTTCCCGCAGCTGCCAATATTTCTTTACCATGTGTTAAAGATACTTTGCTTTCCAGATCCAAACTATGTTCTACCTTTACAAATTTACCATTTACAACTGCATGTGTTGCTTTTAAGGGTTTGACCACAACCGGATGTTTTACTCCAGCTATGTCAGCAAGTTTTTCGCCCCATACCGCATTTGCCAAAAAACCAGTAGTGAATATTACTGTAGAACCTTTTGCAATGGAGTTTTTTACTTTGGATAATATTTCTACATCAGCAGCGGCTTGTGTTGGAAGAAATATCACTTTTGCATCTGTTGGATATTCGTGTACAGGAAATAATGGAATCCCTAACATCCCGATAAAATCCATAATATATAAATCACCACCGGCATCACTATTGATCGGTTTGTAAGCAGCGACTCCTTCAACCGGGTTTTCAGCAACACTTTTTGCTAAGTCTGCCAATTGCTCAAATTGATAACGAAGCAAATGATGTCCCTTGTGACCATTTACAAAATCGAAATAATTGAAAAGAATAATTTCTTTTGCGCCGGCAAGTACAGATTGATATGCTTGCTCAATAAAATCATTCTGATCGCAATCGCCATGGTCGAACCAAGCACCGCCAATTTTATTAACGACTATATCCTTTATCCATCTATAATTTACAAATCCTTCATAAGGTTGCACAAAACCGTAGCGTTGTGTGTACTGTCCTCTGCTTTCTGTTCCAACCCATACTTTATCAAATAATTCCGGCTCAGTTGATAGATCATATCCGAATAGATGGAATCTATCATACCACTGTGGATATTTGATAATCATTTTTATGTTAGGATTGACTTTCTTTGCTGGCTCAATAAATATTTCCTTAGAGAGTCTTGTAAGCAATTCTCTTCTGTATTGTGACCAACTTTTATCACCTTTTGCTACTTTAGATTCGTCACTTGTATCGGCAGTGCATAGAAAATCGTCAACAATAAATTCATCAAAAACTTCTGCAGACATTTCGACTACTTTTTTCAGATCATTCTGGGTTTTTGGATTCTGCCAATTAAACCATCCCAATTGTCCTTCTTGCTTAACGCCAAAATCCAGTCCTGGAACTGTCGCAATACCTCCAACTACTTCAATCCCGTTTTCCAGAAACTTATTTCGTACTTTTTCTAAAAGAGATTTTTCTATTACAAGTCCACCACGATAAACCTCAACATACGCCTTAGTAGCTCCAGTAGTACGAAACAGTGATATCGCTTCACGCATACCAGCTTCAGTAGCAAGTAAATTATTTACTGCATGTGCTGTTATGTAAATACTCAATCTTAGATCATTCACTCTTGTCTTAGCATAATTGAATTGATCATCAATTTTTTGATTGCTTTGTGCAATAGACATATTTGATACCAAAGCCATAATTAGTATAGCCAAAACTATCTTTGTCTTCTTCATATTTCCTCTTTAATTGTTTTGATTTTAATAAACCATTGTTCAGAGTTTTTATTAATCGTTGTATGAATCCAAAACGACTTTTATACATGCGTTCATCCCTTCCCTGAACTTTTCCAACTTTTCTTCACTAGCTAAACTATCAATAATATTTCTTGATTGTCCATATTTAACGGCTCTTGCCACCGGATCAACAAGTTCATGAAGACTAACTTCAACTAGATGTTTAATTTTCTTACGAGCATTTTCATCAAGATCATTTTTGTTTAAATAATTCTTCAAAGCATATAATATTCTATAATCCTCTATCCCTTCACGTACTGCTTCCCACCTTCTACTAGTTACCGATCTTGTTCTTCCTGGATAAACCAAACTATATTCATTTTTCGTTCGCGACCATTGATTTTCACTACCTACTAAATATCCCCAATATCCAATGCCAGTTGCTCCATTTCGTAATGCCAATAAAGCTGCTGTTCTGAATTCGTAGATCAAGTTAATGTCTTTAACATTAGTACCTACGGGTCTGGCTGATGTATAAGTACAGTTATACGACCACAATAGTACACCAGTATTTCGCATTACATCCATCTCTGGCTTTTCTAATGAGAGCCACTCAAATGGAGGAACCCAAACATCTAACTGTTTCGACATTGCCTCAAACATAGGAAGTTCTCCACCTCCATCTTGATAGATCATAATATCAGGATCAACTTCATGAGCAATTTCACCTATCTTTACTAACTTATTCACTGCATTCCATCCATGACCACCCGGTTCATCAATTGGATACAATGCAAAGTGTTTCTGATCAATACCTATACTTGATAAGTGTCTGATCAAATCCTCAAGATAATATTTATAGTCCTTCCTAAACTTATCACTGCCAAATTCCCCTTTTAGTATCGGTAAACCATGAATGAGAAAGAAAACATCATTGCCCTTGAACTGATCAATTACTTTATCAAGTTCGGAATAATCAATACTAACAATTTCATCCTGATTGTTGTATTTCACACTTCCATTACTAATAAGAAAGACATTATTACCATGAGCTAAAAGTTGCTCTATATCAGAGCCAGTATTTGGCGACCACGTACATAATCTAAAGTCACCAGTTGATGCCATCTGAAATGGTAGAACGTCTAAGTATATTTCTACTTTCGTTTCAGGTGCTGGAACTCCGTGTGGATTTTTAGGAATATCAATAATTCCAGCGCCATTTAATGATTGGAATATTACTTCTATTTTATGTTGACCAGCTTTTGTATTTGCTAAATCAATATCTAACCAAACTTCACGAGTTTTTAGTGAAGGAATGCTAATAATCGATGACTCATCTATTTCTGGCATTGAATCCCACGATTCCTCACCCATTGCTGTAAATGTGTTTAATGATCTTAGTGGTGTTATCTTAATCCCATCAACTCTTTTAGTTATAACCCTAATATTTAATAACTGATCAGTTATGTTAAAAAGAGCTACAGAAATTGGAGAATGTTCACCTACAACAGTTGTTTCATTTATAATTAAAGGATTGCTAACTGCATTGGGTAATTGTTTATCTACATTCCTGTTCTCCCACTTTTTCCCTTCGAAAGCTATGACACTAGTTTTAGAGCCCAATGACTTTGCTTTATTAATAACATTACAAATTTTCAGCGCGTCTTTCGCTTTGTTATTCAATTCTTTTGTTTTGTCAATAGTAAATTGTTTTTGCATTCCGTCACTGCTAGAAAAAGACTCATGCAGCGTCTGGAGACTTGATAATCCATTTTGCAGTTCATTGACTGTTGACTGTAAAGCATTAGATGATAAAGGTAAAACATCTTTAATTTCAGTAATTGTAGAACTCAGTTTGTTAATTGCTTGAGTAACTATTGCTTTGTCATTGCTGAATGGTTGAATTGATAGAATCTTTTCACCATCTACCAATATTTTATCATTTGTATCAAGAAGTTTCCAAGATACTTTATAATTGCCAGGTATGACAAAATCAACAGGGAGAATAAGTTCACCTTCTTTTCCATAAACACTTGCAATCGAATTATACTTTATCCCATTCGGATCAATACACTCAGCTTCAGCCCTCAACGGGAATTTGCTTGAGCTAGGATTGTAAATATAGAAATCAATACTCTCACCGACGAACACTTTATCCCATGCTAAATTTTGTGGTATCATGGTCAGCTTTTCAGATGATTTCAATCCGAACCATGAGCCAGTATTATTTATATTCCCGCGATAGCTTGTCCATTGCTTTATTGTGTTTGATTTTGCTGGTGTGTTCAAACAATAAGTCAGACATTCTTCACCTCCAGTAAGTACTACGTCTAACCTACTTGAACTACTTAATTTGCCAAATGATGGAGTATTATTGATAGTTCTAGATTCAAACTGATGATTAAATACTACATCTCCATCGTTATTAAGTACAAACATATTACCACGCTGAGTAGAAAACACATATTCTAATTTATTATCATTATTTATATCAAGTATAGCTCCCGAAGCAAGACTACGACCTTGCATATCAATATTCCAAAGCTTGGAACCATTTTCGTCAAATCTGTATATCACACCAGTTTGAGTTATAAGAAAAATATCAGCAACACCATTCTGATCGTAATCGCCGACAGAAAAAGTTGAAGCTACTGGTGCTTTGGTTGGATACCTCCAAACAGGATTACCATCTTTATCAAAACAATATATATCCCCAGTACTAGAAGCAGCAACGATGAATACCTCACTACTGGACGCTTCAAATATAACAGGTGCAGAAGTTGACCATGTTTCTGAAGAGCCACCAATCTTATATGACCAAAGTTTCTTTAGTTCACTTGATAAAACATTTACACTTCCATCATTAGTTGCAATAACAATTTCTAATTTGCCGTCACCATTCAAATCCCCAACTGCAGGACTTACAGGCTTACCCTCTGTTAACTTAGTTTGTTTAATTACATCACCACTTAAAGCATCAACCATCCAAACTGTTCCAGTACGATCTGTTTGAATGATTTCATAAGTTTCATTATTATCAACATCTGTAACAACACTCGCAGACCACTCTGATCCGGCGTGCAGATCTTTCTGCCAAACAACTTTCCCTTTATTATCCAGACAAGTCATTTGTCCACTATTATCAGCAGCATATATTAGTGCGGATTTATTAGCTCTTTTTAATATTGTTGGATATGTGATATAACGTTGACGGGTTCTCCATCTCCAAATAACATCACCATTTTTATCAAGAGCTATCATTTCCTCTTGTCCAGCAACTAGTATTTCTTCTCTATCATCATTATTGATATCTGCAATGGTAGGAGCACTTTCCAAAAAACTCTTTAGATTGCTTGTCCATTCTTTTTTTAACTCTAGCTTTTGTGATATACTTGGTTTACCGAGTATTAGGATGAAACCCATTAACAACATTATTGATATATGTCTTCTAATCATTTATAGCACTCATATTTTATTTAGCATTTTTAATCGCATTATGAAAATTCTCAATGTGAGGTTTTCCCTCTTCTGCAAAATGAGTAATACCTTCTCTTTCAACAATTTTATTGAAACGCTCGTACGTACCATCATACTTTGAATTGACCGGATAACGTTTACATTTTAAATATATCAGTGGAAGTCTTGCCATTTCAACTCTTTCCTTCATTTCATCATTTTCAGCAACAATCTCCGCTTTATCAAATATTTTATCAGCTTTTCTAACAAAGTCATCTGAGAATATTTTATCATCAGGTCTTAATCCCAAATGAATATGTGTATTTGGAGTAATTTGTGAATGAAGTAAATCAAAATATTCTCTAACATAATGTCCGCTTCTCCCGTAGTAGCCATACATAAAATCATCAATCACTTCATCGACATCTGCTTCAGAATTCCACAATAATTTTGATATTACATAAGCACGTAATTCTGCAAATTCTCCACCTCTGCTTTGATATGCAGCTTGTTCCATAATCCCAATGGAACTATTCTCTTTGAATGTTTTAATATTCGGTTTCAGAACCTTGAAATTTGGATACGGCATAATATAGTGACTAAAATTAACAACATAATCCCAGATATATAGATGCGGCGAAATATCAGACCATGTTTCAAGATCGGACAGGAATGCTTGGTTTTCCGGACAATTTTTAAAATCATGAGCGAAGCAACATTCTATACTGCATAAACGAATTACAACATTCTCCTTTGGTTTTATATTCTCCGGTGGCTTTCTTGTATATTGATATGCTAGTGTACCTACATATTTATCCGGGAATTCATCTTTTATTCTGTCGGCAACTTGATTAACAAACCAGACAATGATTCCAGACTGACCTCCCTTTTGATCAACAATAGCTAGACATTTATCGCATTGACAAGGATTTCTCCAATCGTTCTGCGATACAGAATATATCAAGTTATGAGGATTTTTACGCATTGTTTCTTTTAACCTTTCGGTTATTATATCCAGTACATCGGGATTGGTCAAACATAACTGAGCATGGTCGTAAATCCTTTTACCATCAATTAAACTATAGTATTCCGGATGCTCATCATA
>JAJRZB010000449.1 GCA_024275455.1 Bacteroidota bacterium
CGGTTTGACTTAATACTTTCGATTGGTCAAGTTGTCCCTCATGAAGTTGTAGGGATGGCAAATTATAATAAAAATATTTTTGTTGGAACAGGAGGGCAAGAGGGTATTAATAAAAGTCATTTTCTCGGAGCAGTTTATGGAATGGAAAGAATGATGGGGCATACTGATACGCCGGTTCGCAAGGTTCTTAATTATGCTTCGGAAAAATTTGCAAATAATCTGCCAATAATATATATACAAACGGTAATAGGGAAAGACGAAGACAATAAGCTTGTCCTACGTGGTTTATTTATTGGTGATGATGATGAATGTTTCAAACTTGCAGCCGAATTATCATTAAATGTTAATTTTAAAATGTTAGATGAGCCCCTTAAAAAAGTTGTAGTATATCTCGACCCTTCTGAGTTTAAGTCTACCTGGCTGGGAAACAAAAGTATCTACAGAACACGTATGGCTATTGCAGATGAGGGCGAGCTAATTATTTTAGCTCCAGGAGTAAAACAGTTTGGTGAAGATAAAGATATTGATATGTTAATTAGGAAATACGGTTACTTAACTACACCTGAAATACTAAAACTTGTTAATGAAAATTCTGACCTTAAAAATAATCTTGGTGCAGCTGCCCATTTGATTCATGGTTCTTCGGAAGGAAGATTTAAAATTACCTATTGCACGAGTGAAATAACCAAAGAGGAAGTAGAGAGTGTTAATTTTAATTATGCCAATCTTGAAGAAATGACTAGAAAGTATAATCCTGAAAAATTATGTGATGGATTTAACACAATGCCTGATGGAGAAGAAATATTTTTTATCTCAAATCCTGCTTTAGGTTTATGGTCTTGGAAAGATAAATTTAAGATAAAGTAATAGGTCTTTGTATTGTCAGAAAAAATTAAAATAATTGCAGATGATAAAATTCCTTTCTTAAAAGGAGTTTTGGAACCTTACGCTCATATTGAATACTATTCCGGTAATGAAATAACAAGTAAAAAAGTTAAAGAAGCAGATGCTATAATAATCCGTACAAGAACAAAGTGTGATGCAAGATTATTAGATGGAACTAAAGTTAAATTTATTGCTACGGCAACTATTGGCATTGATCACATAGATGTTAAATATTGTAAAAGGAATAATATAAAATGGGTAAATGCACCAGGATGTAATTCTTCTTCTGTAATGCAATACGTAATGTCTGCGTTGTTTTCATTAGCTTTAAAAGAAAAATTCAACTTAGCTGAAAAAACAATAGGGATAATTGGTGTTGTAAATGTTGGAAGTAAAGTTCAGAAAGCTGCTGAAATAATTGGTATGAATGTATTGTTGAACGATCCGCCCAGAGAAAGAAAAGAAGGAAAGAAACAGTTTTGCAATATGGAAAAAATTATTGAATTAAGTAATATAATTACGTTTCATATCCCTTTAATAAAAGAGGGGATTGATAAAACTTTCCACCTTGTAAATAAAAAATTTATTACGAAAGTGAAGAACAAACCAATAATAATAAATACTTCAAGAGGCGCAGTAATAAGAACCTCGGCATTAAAAAAAGCGATTAAAAATAATATAGTAAGCTATGTAGTTCTTGATGTTTGGGAAAACGAACCCGATATTGATTTGGAACTTATGAACTTAGTTGATTTTGCCACACCGCATATTGCCGGTTATTCAACAGAAGGGAAGGTTAATGGAACTACCGTTTGTGTTAATGAAATAAATAAATATTTTAATCTAGGATTGAAATCAAATTGGCTCCCGGAGAAAATTCCTAATGCTGAAGGCGGTAATGAAATTATAATTAATTGTGAAAACAAATCTGAACAAAAAATTATTTCAGAAGCGATATTAGGAACTTATTCAATTGATAAGGATGATATAGTATTAAGAAACTTACCTTCAACATTTGAAAAGCAAAGAGGGGAATATAGAGTTAGAAGAGAGTTTGAAAATTTTAACTTAATATTGAATGGGTGTAATTCCATTGTTATAAGTAAACTTATAAAATTAGGTTTCAAAATTATAAAGTAAATAATTACAATCGTGAATTTCTGATTCACAAAAACTATAATACAAAAGGAGTAAAAATGAGTAAAGCAGATATCGGCTTAGTTGGTTTGGCAGTTATGGGCGAAAACCTTGTGCTTAATATTTAAAGTCATGGATATACTGTAGCTGTTTATAACAGAACAACATCAAAAGTTGATAATTTTGTGAATGGTAGAGGTAAAGATAAAAATATAATTGGAACTCACTCAATTGAGGAATTTGTTAATTCATTGGAACGTCCGCGTAAAATAATGTTAATGGTAAAAGCCGGAGCACCGGTTGATGTTTTTATTGAACAAATTATTCCGTACTTAGAAGAAGGTGATATTATTATTGACGGAGGTAATTCTCATTTTCCGGATACGATCCGAAGAACAAAATATCTTGAAGAAAAAGGATTATTGTTTATTGGTACTGGTGTTTCGGGTGGAGAGGAAGGGGCTTTACTTGGTCCTTCAATTATGCCGGGTGGTTCTCCGAAAGCTTGGGAATTTGTTAAGCCGATATTCCAATCAATTGCTGCAAAAGTAGAGGATGGTACACCTTGTTGTGATTGGGTAGGAGAAAACGGTGCCGGACATTGTGTGAAAATGGTTCATAACGGAATTGAATATGGTGATATGCAGCTTATTACTGAAGTTTATCAAGTTATGAAAAATATGTTGGGTATGAATCATAATGAAATGCATGATGTTTTTGCTGATTGGAATAAAGGTGAACTTGATAGTTACTTAATTGAAATTACAAGAGATATTCTTGCATACAAAGATGAAGATGGAAGTCCGTTAGTTGAAAAGATCCTTGATACAGCCGGACAAAAAGGGACAGGTAAATGGACAGCAATTGCCTCACTTGATGTAGGTGTTCCTCTTACTCTTATTGGGGAAGCAGTTTACGCACGAACACTTTCTGCGTTAAAATCTGAAAGAGTTGAAGCATCAAAAATTCTTTCGGGACCAACTCCAAAATATGAAGGGGATAAAAAAGAATTTATAGAGGATTTACGCAAAGCTTTGTTAGCTTCCAAAATAGTCTCTTATGCCCAAGGGTATGTCTTAATGAAATCCGCTGCAAAGGAATACGGGTGGGATCTTAATTATGGCGGTATTGCTCTTATGTGGCGTGGCGGTTGTATTCTCCGTTCAATTTTTCTTGGTGAAATCAAAAAAGCTTTTGATAATAATTCGAAATTATCTAATTTAATGCTCGATTCATATTTTAAAGAAAAGATTGAGGAAGCGCAAAATTCTTGGAGACGTGTGGTTGCTACTGCAGTATCAAATGGAATATGGATTCCTGCAATTTCAACAGCACTTAATTATTATGACGGATACAGGACAGAACGACTTCCTGCTAATTTATTACAAGCTCAGCGTGATTATTTTGGTGCACATACTTACGAAAGAATTGATAGACCGAGAGGCGAGTTCTTCCATACAAATTGGACAGGACATGGTGGAACAACTTCTTCATCGACTTATAATGCTTGATATATCACAACGATATTAAAAATAATTATTACTTAAAAATAAAATATGAAAAATATATTTAAAATCATTTTGTTTATTAGTTTATCCTTTGCTTTGCTTTCATGCAGTAAGGTTACAGGAGTACGAAAGTTAAAGATAGGACATGGACTTGATCAATCTCACCCTGTTCATAAGGCAATGCTGTATTTAGCAGAAAAAGCTAAGGAAAAATCTAAAGGTAAATTAATAATATCAGTTTACCCAAGTCAGCAGCTTGGAACCGAAAGAGAATGTTTAGAGCTATTGCAAATTGGTAGTTTAGCAATAACGAAAGTATCAGCATCTGTGTTGGAGGGTTTCGCTCCGGAATTTAAAGTATTTAGCTTGCCTTATATTTTTAGAAATGATGAACATAAATTTAAAGTATTTGAAGGCAAAGTTGGAAAAAATTTATTATTGAGTCCGCAAAAATATTGGTTGCGTGGGTTATGTTTTTACGATGCCGGAAGTCGCAGTTTTTATACAAAAGATAAACCCATTAAAACACCTGATGATTTAGTTGGATTGAAAATCAGAACTCAGGAAAGTGCTACATCGGTAAAGTTGGTTAATGCACTAGGTGCTTCAGCAACACCTATTTCATGGGGAGAACTTTACACTGCACTTCAACAGGGTGTTGTAGATGGGGCTGAAAACAATCCGCCAAGTTTTTATCTGTCGCGGCATTATGAAGTATGTAAATACTATTCACTTAATGAACATACTTCTGTTCCCGATGTTCTTGTTATCAGTACAGTTGTTTGGAATGATCTTTCTGATGAAGAAAAACAGTGGATTCAAGAAGCTGCAGATGAATCTTATATTTATCAAAAGAAACTTTGGAAAGAGTCAACTATTGAATCGCTAAAAGCTGTTGAGGCTGCCGGAGTTAAAGTATTTTATCCTGATAAAAAACCTTTTATGGATAAAGTTCAACCAATGTTGGAAGAATATAAATCAGAAAAACAAATTTATGAGCTTATTCAAAAAATAAAAAATGTAAAATGATTTTATCTAATATTAAAAACAAAATTGACTATATACTTAAATGGATACTTGTTTTCATTATGGCAGCAATGACTATAAATGTATTATGGCAAGTATTTTCCAGGTTTATTTTACAAAGCCCCAGTTCTATTACTGAAGAACTCGCCCGTTATATGTTAATTTGGTTAGGGATTTTAGGTGCCAGTTATGTATCGGGACAAAAAATGCATCTTGCTATTGATTTACTTTCCACAAAATTAAAGGGAAAGGGTAAGTCATATTTGGAAATAATTATTCAGCTTTCCGTCTTTTCCTTTTCATTTTTCGTAATGGTTATTGGCGGGTTCAGATTGGTACAAATTACACTTACATTGAATCAAATTTCTGCAGCTTTACAAATACCACTTGGTTATGTGTATTCGGTTATACCGATTAGCGGGATAATTATGATGTTTTATTCTATAACATATATTATTGAAGAGTTGAAAAGAAAAAATAATTTTACCAAACATTAATGAAGAGTTAAATGGAAATTTATGAAATATTATTGTTGGTTATTTCTTTTATAGTATTGTTATCTATTGGTGTTCCAATTTCGTTCAGTATTGGTATTTCCAGTTTGTTAACAATGCTATTAAGCATAAGTACATTACCATCTTTAACTACTGTTGCTCAAAGAATGGCAACAGGAATTGATAGCTTTGCTCTTTTAGCAATTCCTTTCTTTATTTTTGCCGGTCAACTAATGAATAGTGGCGGAATTGCTCGACGTTTAATAAATTTTGCAAAAGTTCTAGTTGGTAAATTACCAGGCGGATTAGCATTCGTAAACATTCTTGCAGCAATGTTTTTTGGTGCTATATCAGGGTCTGCTGTTGCTGCAGCATCTGCTATTGGCGGGTTTATGACACCTATTATGGAAAAAGAAGGATACAACAAATCATTCTCTGCAGCGGTTAATATAACATCTGCCACTACCGGTTTAATTATTCCGCCGAGTAATATTTTGATTGTTTATTCTTTAGCAAGTGGGGGCGTTTCAATTGCAGCTTTATTTTTGGCAGGTTATATACCCGGTATTATTTTCGGTTTATCGCTAATGTCGGTATCATATATTTATGCAAAGAAACATAATTACAAGGTTAATTATCAATTCAATTTGGGTTATTCCGTTAAAAAGTTTTTAGATGCTGTTCCAAGTTTAATGTTAATTATTATTGTAATAGGCGGAATAGTTGCAGGCTACTTTACTGCTACTGAAGCTAGTGCAATAGCTGTTTTATATGCTTTTATACTTTCGGTATTTGTTTATAAAGAAATCAAGTTTAAAGACTTACCAACAATATTATTAAGTAGTGCTTCTACTACTGCAATTGTTATGCTATTGGTGGGTACCTCAATGGCAATGAGCTGGGTTATGGCTTATGAAAACATACCTCAGAACGTAGCACATGCTTTACTAACTCTATCAAGTAATAAAATTGTTATTCTAATTATTATAAATATTATTTTATTATTCATTGGTACCTTTATGGATATGACTCCTGCTGTTTTGATTTTTACTCCCATATTTTTACCTGTAGTTGTTGAGCTTGGGATTAACCCTATTCATTTTGGTATAATGATGGTTATGAACTTAAGTGTTGGTCTATGTACACCACCGGTTGGAAGTGTTTTATTTGTAGGATGCTCAGTTGCAGGGCTGCCAATTACAAAAGTTATAAAACCATTAATACCAATGTTTGCGGCAATGATCGTAGCATTATTGCTTGTAACATATATTCCTGAATTAAGTCTTTCTATACCTGAATTTTTTGGGTATTAAATTATAACTTGTTTAAAGTATGATAGAAAGTAATCCAACTCTACTTATTCTTGCCGGTGGTTTAGGTTCACGATATGGTAATCTAAAACAAATTGATGAAATTGGTCCGTGTGGTGAGAGAATAATTGATTATTCTGTCTATGATGCAATACAAGCGGGATTTAAAAAAGTTATTTACGTTATAAGACAAAATTTTGAAGAAGAATTTATTGAACATATTATCAATAGATTGCCTCCGGACATTAAAACCGGTTATGTCTTTCAAAAAATGGATTCATTTACTAATAATTTAGATATTTCTGAGGAAAGAACTAAACCGTGGGGAACAGGGCATGCACTTCTTTCTGCTCAAGATGTTATAAACGAACCTTTTGTTGTAATAAATGCTGATGACTTTTATGGAGCAGAATCATATAAAATTGCTTATGAATTTTTAACTTCGCAAGGTGATCCATCTCATTACGCCTTAATAGGGTTTAAACTTAAAAATACGTTATCTGATTATGGCACTGTATCTAGAGCAATTTGTGAAATTGACAAAGAAAATAATATTACTTCTATTGTTGAAAGAACAGAAATAAAAAGAGAAAATAATATTATCTCGTATAAAAATAATGGCAGGTGGATAGAACTTTTAGGTACGGAAACTGTTTCGATGAATATGTTCGCTTTTTATCCGAGTATTTTTGAGAAATGTAAAAATAGTTTTAATTCGTTTTTAATTGAGAAAAGAAATGATTTGCAGTCTGAGTTTTATATTCCTACTGCTCTAAATGAAATTATCAAGAATAGAGAAAATAAAATTAAGGTATTGGAAACTTCTTCTACTTGGTTTGGACTTACATATAAAGAAGATAAAAAAATAGTTATAAAAAAAATACTTGAGTTGATTGAAAATCAAAAATATCCAAGAAAATTGTGGTAAAATAGGTGCAAAAAGTTCAAGATATAATAAAGAAGTTTAGAGTTTATGGTGATTTTGTATCATCAACTTCTTTTGGCAGCGGACATATTAATGAAACTTTTTTAGTTACTCTCAATCAAGCTGGTATAAAAGTAAAATATATTTTACGTAGTATAAATAATTTTGTTTTCAAGGAACCAATTCTAATTATTGAAAATACGGTAAATGTAACAGAATATATTAGAAATAAATTGCTTTTTGAAAATGAATCTGATTTGAGTAGAAAAGTATTAACATTAATTCAAAGTACTAATGGAGATTATTTTTTTGTTGATAGTGAAAATAACTATTGGTGTTTACTGCTTTATATAGAAAAATCTTATTCCATAAACGAAGTTCAAACCGAAGTCCAAGCATTTGAAGCCGCTAAAGCTTATGCTAGATTTCAAAAACATTTAATAGATTTTGATATTTCTGAATGTCATCAGACAATTAAAAATTTTCATAATCTTACTAATAGGATTGAAGCTTATAATGTTGCAGTTAATAGTGACTCTAAACAGAGAGTTAAAAGTGTTTCTCAAGAAATATTAGAAATTGAAAAATTCTCTTTCATACAAGAAAATTATATTGAACTAAAAAACAAAAATCTTCCCTTAAGAATAACACATAATGATACAAAAATTAATAATGTACTACTTGACAGTAGAACTAATAAAGGTTTATGTGTTGTTGATTTAGATACAATTATGCCGGGAGTAATTCTAAATGATTTTGGAGATATGGTCAGGTCATTTGTCTGTTCGGTTTCAGAAGATGAAAAAATAACCTCTAAGGTTAAAATTAGATTAAGAATTTTTGATGCTTTAGTAAGAGGATATTTAGGTGAATTAAAAGAAAGTCTAATAAAAGAAGAAATACTTAATTTAGTTACCGGTTCTGAAATTATAATTTATGAACAAGCATTAAGGTTTTTAACAGATTACTTAATGGGAGATATATATTATAAAATTGAGTATGAAAATCAAAATTTGGATAGAGCTAAAAACCAACTAGCATTATTAAATAGTATTGTTGAATATTCTAACCAAATGCAAAGTATTGTAAATAATATTTATAATTCAGTTACATAGTATTTAATATTTGCTTAATAAATAATTTGTAACGAATAGAATATATTTTAAAATTTCATGTAGTAGAGGGTGTTAATGAATCTATCATTACTAGATATTGTATTAGTAATAGTCTATGTTATTCTAATTTTGTTTTCAGGCACAATTGTAAAAAAATACATTAAAGGAATAGACAATTTTTTAGTTGCCGGCCGTTCAATGGGTTTTCATTTAGGTTTATTATCTTTAATGTGTACTGAAATTGGGATGATAACATATGTATATTATGCAGAGCTTGGTTTTAAAGCCGGATTAGCTGCACTCATTGTTGCATTCCCTCCGGTAATAGCATATTTCTTACTTGGTAAAACAGGTTTCATTATTAAGCCTTTGTTAGAAATGAAAATTAGCACTATCCCTGAATTCTTTTCAAAAAAATTTAGTAAAGGAGTTAGGCTATATATTGGGATTATTATGGCTGTTGGCGGGATATTAAATTTTGGCGTTTTCCCTGGAGTTGAAGCTAATTTTATAAATATAGTAACAGGAATTCCAAAAGAATACTTGTTAATAACAATGGCTACTATGTTAACTCTGGTGCTTATTTATACAATTGTCGGGGGAATGGTTTCTGTAATAGTTACTAATTATATTCAATATATCTTACTTAGTTTTGGGATGATATTCATAACTGTTTACGGAATTTATCATATCGGTTGGGGTAAAATAACTAATGCAGTTTTTACTAATTTAGGTGAAAAGGGATTTGATCCGTTTTTCCCATCGGTACTAAATGGTCAATTTGGACTTGGTTTTATTGTATGGCAAATTCTTCTTTGGGTTGCTTTACTTGTTGGTTGGCAAGCAATTTCCATGAGATTGTTTTCATCAAAGGATTCTAAAACAGGACAAAAAATTTATACTTGGTCAGGACTTCTGTTTTTATCTAGCGGTATAATGCCCATTTTGTGGGGTGTAATGGCTATTGCTGTAGTTGGAAAAGATATTGATTCTTTGGAGGCATTACCTTTATTAATTGTCGAGATTGTTCCATCAGGTTTATTGGGAATAATTTTTGCTGCATTACTTGCAGCATCAATGTCAACCTATGCTAGCTACTTACTTTCTTGGAGTTCTGTTGTTTCTCAAGATATAATTGGGAGTGTTGTAAGTTACATCACTAAGAAAAAAATGAGTTCAAAAGTACAGTTATTAGTTAGTAGAATTACAATGGCGGTTGTTATGCTGTTTATAATTTGGTGGTCCTTATTTCATGAAATGCAGGGGTATTTATATTTTTATCTTAATATGACAGGAATGCTATTTATACCAGGAGTTCTAATTTGTGTCGCATTCGGAATTTACTGGAAAAAATCTAGAACACTCGGAGCTTACTTAGCAATTACATTCGGTGCTATTTTACCAATGTTATATTTGATTTGGCCTATTGAAGTACAAGACTATGCTTCTGAAATAGGTTGGGGTGGATTTGTAGCATCATTAATAGGAATGATAATCGGGTCATATTTACAAAATATTTTTCAACCACAAAGTGTGGAGGGAAAAACAATATGAATTTATGGGAATATTTTTGGGGAGTTGTAATATTATTTTCAGTTGTTTCATTTACGTATATGTCAATAAAAGTAATATATAAAGGATTTAATGAGATGAAAGAAATGCTAACAAAATTAAATAAGTGAACTTATTTTTAAAGTAAGAATTTTTTGGCAAAGTATTTTATAATAAAAAAATATAAAACCGATTACCGTAATATTATGAAAATAATGATTAGTGCTTGTCTACTGAAAATTTTATCCGTATAAAGGTCCATAATTTTTACAAGCATTAAAATCAGCAGCTTCTAAATTATCAGTACCAAATGATTTCCATGAGCTAGGTCTAAAAATTCTGCTTTCAGCAATATTATGCATATTAACCGGTATCCGAAGCATTGAAGCAAGAGTAATTAATTTATCTCCAATATGTCCGTAACTAATAGCCCCGTGATTAGCACCCCAGTTAGCCATAACAGAATAAACATCAACAAAAGGTCCTTTGCCTGTGAGTATTGGAGCAAACCATGTTGTTGGCCAAGTAGGGTTTGTTCTACGATCAAGAACGTCATGTACTTCTTTAGGTAAGTCAATTGTATAGCCTTCTGCAATTTGTAAAACCGGACCAAGTCCTTTTACAATATTAATTCTCGACATAGTTACCGGCATTTCTCCAATTGTAAGAAATTGTGAGGAATAACCTCCACCTCTGAAATATTCGAGTGCTGCTGGACACCAGCGTGTTGCATTCAAACATTCTTCAACATCTTCCTCGGTAATTTCCCAAAATGGTTTCATTACGGAATTCCCATTTTGTTTTTGTCTTCCGGTACCATCCAATGTTGTTGAGCCGGAATTAATTAAATGAATTATACCTTTACTGGCTTTCCCCGAAAGTTCATAATTAGTAACTCTTTTTACAGATTCAGGACTCCAATAAGTCCTTACATCAGAAAATATTTGTGCCGTATCTGATAATAAATGACCGAATATCATTGAAGCCCCATTCAAACTATCATTTTCTGTAGCAACTGTAAAAGCTTCTCTAATTCCGTTCCAGTCAAACGAAGAATTCAAAATTGCTTCTGAAAAATCACCGTTTGGAAAATGATCAGTCCATTGCCTTTGTCCTTGAAAACCTGAGATTAATGCATTGTGTCCATTAGCTTCTTCTTCGAATCCTAATTCTTTTAACTTAGGATTACCTATCATTAAATCTCTAATTATGATTGTCATTTTAACAACTGTTTCCCAATCCTTATCTTTTTGTTATCTGGAAAACTGAATTTTTTCTGAATTTATATCTTCACCTTCAATGCATTTATTTTTCACCCATTTAAGAGCTTTTTCAAACTCTTCTTTATCGTATATTTCTTCATCAATTCTTCTAATTAATTCGGACATATCAATGATAGAAGAGCGCATACCTAAATAATCTTAGAAAAAATCTTGGTCAACTATAGAACCAACAATTCCCATAGATACACCCCCAATACCCAAGTAAGATTTATTTCTCATTTCTGCAACAGCCAAGCCAGCTTTAGCAAACAGTAATAATTTCTCTTTTACATCTTGAGGAATGGAAGTGTCATCACTATCTTGAACTTCTTTTCCGTAAATACTAAAAGTATGTAAACCTTTTTGGTTATAACCTGCTAAAGCAGCCGCTAAATAAACAGCTCCTGGTCTTTCAGTACCGTTAAACCCCCAAATAGCCTTTGGGGTTAAAGGATCAGTATCCATTACTTCAGTACCATAGCACCAAGCAGGCGTTACTGTTAAAGAAACACCAACACCTTCTCGAGCAAATTTCTCAGCTGCATTAGCAGCTTCTACAACTCCCCCAATAGTAGAATCTGCTATTACACATTCAACTGGCATTCCGTTCGAGTGACGTAAATTGTTACTTATCAAATCAGCCGCTTTCTTTGCCATAGTCATAGTTTGTTCTTCTAATGATTCTCTTACTCCTTTGCGTCTTCCATCAATAACTGGACGTATTCCAATTTTAGGAATAGAACCTTGTAAACGAATTTTAGCTTTGGAATTATTTTTAAAAGTCATTTTTTAATAATCCTAATTTTAAAAGGAAAAAAATATATGAATAGATAATAGTAGAACATTTATTTTTTATTTTTTGGTTTTGCAGTAGAATTTCTAATCTCAAACTTTGTATCTACACAAATTGTTTTAATAGGAGATTTCCTTTTTGATTCGATCTGCTTCAAGAGTAGATTGAATGCTTCTTCACCAATTCTTTTTCTAAAATGACTTATGGTAGTTAGTGGAGTTGCTAAATAGGGTGAATACAAACTATCAAAAAACGCTATTAAAGAAATATCCTCAGGAATTGATAAACCATTTTCCATAATAGCTTTGATAGCTCCAAGAGTAACAAGGTCACCCCCAGATGAAACAATTGCTGTTGGCAGTTTAGGTAATTTTAAAAGTTTTAGAGTTGCTTCATAACCATCTTCAAATTCAAATCCTTCTCCAACAACATAGTTCTTGTTTTTTTGCAAGTTAAATTTCTTTAACGCTTTGTAGTAACCATCTAATCTATTTTTAATTGTGTAGATATGTTTTTGACCTCTTAAAAAAGCAATTCGCTTATGTCCTAATTTTACAAGATGTGAAACAGCTTTCATAACTGAATCAGCATTATTTGTAATAACTGCATTAACTTTTAAGTTCTCAAAAACTCTATCAATAAGAACAAGGGGAATTTTCTTTTCTATTAAATCAACAATATGATCTTTACTATCCTGTACCGGAGCTAAAATAATTCCATCAACACCTCGAGATATCAATTGGTTTAGGAACAACAATTCTTTATCATGATCTTCATCTGTATTGCAGACAATTACGGTATACTTTTTATTAAACCCAAGCTGTTCGATACGCCGAGCAATTCTTGCAAAATACGGATTAAGAATATCCGGAACAATAAGGCCAATTGTAAAACTTTTTTTCATCCTTAAAGCTCTCGCAGTAAAATCCGGAATATAATTTAGTTCCTTTACCGCCTTTAATATCTTATCGTGTGTCTTTTCTGAAATTTTAACATTTTCTTTTCCGCGCAAAACTCGGGAGACGGTTGAGGGATGAACGCCAACATGAGCAGCAACATCCTTTAGTGTAGGGGCCATAATACAAATCCTTAAAATCTAATCCTTTTCAAATTAAAATCTATAAAACCTTGAACGATACAAGAACAATCGTTTGCGGAATATTTTAATTTCAATATATAATTTTAAAATTATATATCAAAATTCTATTATTTAGTTTTTGCTTACAACATTGATTGTAATATTATTTTATTTCAGTATTGTTTAAGTAAAATAGATTCTATAATTTTACAATAGACAAACGATTGCCTAAGTGTTTTGTTATTGCATTAAATGCTTATTATCAATTTTAAAAATATATATAAAGAGACATTTATGAAAGATATTATCAAAAACGAACTGCTTTCTCATAAGGAAGTAATTGACCTTGTTATTGAATCATTAAGTGAAGATATTCTAAAAGCTTGTGAAGTTGCTTTGAATACTATTAACAGCGGAAATAAAATTATTCTTATGGGAAATGGGGGAAGTGCTGCAGATGCACAGCACATAGCAGCAGAATTTACCGGGCGGTATAAAATTGAAAGAAGAGGTTTGCCTGCAATTGCATTAACAACCGATACTTCTGCATTAACTGCTATTGGAAATGATTATGGATATGAATATATATTTGAAAGGCAAGTTGAGGCTTTAGCTAAAAAGGGTGATTTATTAATTGGGATATCTTCCACAGGAAATAGTGATAATATAATTAGAGCTTTTAAAAGAGGAAAAGAAATAGGTTGTAATACAATTGGTTTAAGTGGAAAAGGTGGTGGAAAATTTAATGGAGTCTGTGATCTTAATGTAATTGTTCCCTCTAATAATACACCCCGTGTGCAGGAAATTCATATTTTAATTGGTCATACAATTTGTCAAATAGTTGATTCCTTTTATCAAAACTTAGCTGAGGAGAATGAATGATAAAATCTGAAATTGAAAAACTTCTTCAATCATTAGTAGATGTTAAAGTTGGTGTTATTGGGGATTTTGCTTTAGATGTTTACTATGAATTAAATCAAAATACAGGTGAATTCTCAATTGAAACCGGTAAACCAGTTACTTACGGTTCTAATATAAAAACTTATTTAGGCGCTGCCGGTAATATTGTTAATAATGTTATTTCATTGGGGGTGAAAGATGTATCGGTTTTTGGGTTTGTAGGTAATGATATTTTAGGAAGGGAGTTAATTTCTCTTTTTAATGAAAAAAAAGTTGATGCAGAAAACCTAATTGTTCTAGAAAATAATTGGGAAACGTATGCATACATAAAACCTTTTGAAAGAAAAGAAGAAGGCAATCGGTTAGATTTTGGTTCGTTAAATAAACCTCCTGATGCAGAAATAGATAAATTGTTAAATAACCTTAAAACAAAGATAAAGGACTTGGATGTTCTTATAATCAATCAGCAATTTGTAAACCCAATGGTTGATGCTAAAACTTTAGAAACTTTAAATGAAATTATTCTAGAAAATCCGAATTGCAAAATATTCGGTGATTTAAGACAAAATAGTACAGATTTACAAACGGGTATTCTTAAAATGAATGTATATGAAATTTCAAGAATACTTGACATTGAGATATTTGATGAAAAAGATACAAGTTTATGTATAGATAAAGCTAAACAAGTTCATAAAATAATAGGTAATCCGCTCTTTATGACTCGAGGAGAAAACGGACTTATATATATAGATAGTGAAGAGTCTATTACTGTTCCGGGTATATATTTAACTGGAGATACGGATGAACTTGGGAGAGGGAATACTTGTGTTAGTGCATTTGCTGTTTCTCTTGGCAGTGGCGCAAGTATAAAAGACTCACTTGAAATTGCAAACGTGGCTTATGCAATAATTGTTAAGAGAATTAGACAAACCGGAACTGCAACACCCGAAGAAATATTAAAATTAGCGGATGATTGTTATTATAATTATGATCTAGCTTTAGCCCATGACCCAAGAAAAGCAAAATATTTTGAAAATACTGAAATTGAAATAATTGGTGATTTGCCTAATAATATCCAGATAAGAAATGTAATATTGGACCATGATGGCACCATCTCCACGCTTAGAGAAGGGTGGGAATTGGTAATGCATGAAGTAATGATGGAACTAATTTGCGGTGATAAACTTAAAGATTTGGCTACCGATGAATACAACAGAATTTCATTGAAATGTGAAAAGTTTATTAATGATACTACCGGAATACAGACCATAATTCAAATGCAAGGATTAAGAGATATTGTAATTGATGAAGGCTATGTTCCAATATCTGAAGTTAAATCAGCCGGTGAATATAAGGCCATTTATCTTAATAAACTTATGGTTAGTGTTAATGACAGAATTGGGAAATTTAATCGTGGTGAGAGAACAATACACGATTTTACAATTTTAGGAGCGGTTAATTTTCTCAATGAATTAAAGAAGAAAGAGTTAACACTGTTTTTAGCTAGTGGTACTGATGAAGTAAATGTGGTTGAAGAAGCTAATGCACTTGGTTATGGAGATATGTTTAACGGAGGTATCAGAGGATCGAAAGGTAATGAAATTGGTGATGCGAAAAAAATTGTTATAAATCGCATAATTTAAGAAGGGCACTGTGACGGATCAAATCTTATGGTAATTGGTGATGGACCGGTTGAAATTATTGAAGGCAGAAAAGTTGGAGCATTTTGCATTGGTGTCGCATCCGATGAAGTTAGAAGACATGGTTTAAATTATAGCAAGAGAACTAGACTTATCCGTGCTGGAGCAAATATAATTATACCGGATTTTTCTCAATTAGATCAACTTTTAAATATTATTTTTAATAAATAGAAAGCTATTTTGATGAATAATATTAAACTTGAAAAGAATTGGAAATTACATTCGTCTGAGAATTTGAATCATGATGGCGGAAAGATATCTTTATCTGAATTTAATACTAGTGATTGGTATTCAGCTAAAGTACCCTCAACGGTTTTAGCTACTTTAGTAGAAAATGGGGTTTACCATAACCCATATTTTGGTACAAATCTTAAAAAAATTCCAACTGAACAGTTTAAGCAGCCATGGTGGTACCGATCTGAATTTAATTTAGATGCTAAACAATCAAATAATACTGTTTTAATTTCTTTTGACGGAATTAATTATAAAGCTAATATTTGGATAAATGGAAGAATAATAGCAGATACAAATACTGTTAATGGAGCTTTCCGAAGATTTCAGTTTGATATTTCAAAAGATGTCGCCGAAGGTAAAAATGTTCTTGCTGTAGAAGTGATTCCGCCGAAACCAGGTGATTTTTCAATAGGTTTTGTTGATTGGAATCCTAACCCTCCGGATAATAACATTGGAATCTTTAGAGATGTTACTCTTCATTTTAATGGTGGAGTTTCAATTCGAAATCCGTTTGTTGAGACAAAAGTTGAGCTTAAAACATTACGCAAGGCAAACCTTAATATTTCGACCGAGATTGTTAATCATACTGATAAAAAAGTGTCAGGTATTCTTCAAGGTGAAATTGAGAATATTAAATTTTTGAAATCTGTTGTCTTGGAACCTAATAAGACAAAAACCATATATTTTAATGCCGAGGACTTTCCTCAATTAATTTTTAAAAATCCAAAACTGTGGTGGCCGAATAGATTAGGTGACCCGAATTTATATGTTCTTCAATTGAAATTTATTGAATCCGAAAAAATAATTGATCAGACTACTGTCTCATTTGGAATTAGGCAAATAGAAGATTACGTAAATGAAGGTGGGCACAGAGGATTCAAAGTTAATGGACATAAAGTTTTAATTAGAGGAGCTGGTTGGACAGATGATTTATTTTTACAAGACACTTATGAATCACTGAAAACCCAAATTGCTTATGTTAAAGATATGAACCTAAATTGTATTCGTCTTGAAGGTTTTTGGGGGAAAGACCAGAAATTGTATGACCTTTGTGATGAAAACGGAATATTAATTATGGTGGGTTGGAGTTGTCATTGGGAACATGAGGAATATGTTGGTAAACCGGTTGATAGCAGATACGGCGGTGTTGTTGAACCTGATGAAATTGATCTTATATCAAGATCATGGGAAGACCAAGTTTTATGGTTGAGAAATCATCCTTCAATTTTTGTTTGGACTGTGGGTAGTGATTTACTACCGCATCCGGATTTGGAAAAAAAATATGTTGAAACTTTTAATAAATATGATACAACCAGACCATATTTGAATTCAACAGGTGGTATAGGCAGTGAACAGGGAATAATTTCCAGTTCGGAAATTATTAGTGAAATAAGCGGTTCTTCTAGAGTGAAAATGTTAGGTCCTTATGCTTATACACCTCCAATTTATTGGTATACAAATAAAAATCTTGGTGGGGCTTACGGATTTAATACGGAAACGTCTCCCGGTGCAAACATCCCTCCAATTGAAAGTATAAAAAAAATGATACCTGAAAATCATCTCTGGCCGGTAGATGAAGTCTGGAATTTTCATTGCGGCAAAAATAGTTTCTCTAATATAGATAGAACTTTAACTGCAATTGAAAAACGCTACGGTAAACCAGAAAGTGTTAATGATTTTGTTTTTAAATCACAATTACTAAATTATGAGTTGATGAGGCCAATGTTTGAAGCATTTCAAATTAACCAAGGAAAAGCAACCGGAATTATTCAGTGGATGCTTAACTCAGCTTGGCCAGAAATGTATTGGCAACTTTACGATAGTTATCTTATGCCGAACGCTGCTTATTTTGCTGCAAAAAAGCAAATGAACCTATACACATTGTATATAATTACGGGAAGAATTCAATACATGTAGTAAATAATACGTTTAAGAGTATAAATAATCATAAAGCAAAAATTAGAATATTCAATATTAAGTCTAATATAATTTTCGAAAAAAATATAGATTTTTCTTTAAATGCAGAATCATCATTATTACTTTTTACTTTACCGGAATTATGTGACTTAACATCAGTATACTTTTTAGATTTAAGAGTAATTAACAGTAAAGGAGTTGAAGTAGAAAATAATTTTTATTGGTTATCAACTAAAAAAGATGTTCTTGATTATGATGCGGATTTTGAAGATTGGCCATTTTATACTCCAAGTAAGGAATATGCTGATTACACTTTATTGAATACTTTACCAAAAGTAAAACTAAGTATTAATTATAGTTATGAGAAACGAAAAGGTAAAGATTTTCTTATTGTATCATTAGAGAATAAGTCAAATACAATTGTTTTCTTTACTGAATTATTACTTTTTAATAAAAATACAGAAGAAGTAATTTTACCTGTTTTTTGGAGTGAAAATTATTTTAGTATTTTACCAAACGAGACAAGAGAAATTAAAGCTGATTATTCATTTGCTATGAAAAATGAAAAACCAGAATTAAGAATTAAAGGATGGAATCTAAATAATTAACTTTCCCAAGTTTGAAAATTAATAGCGGGAGGAACTAAAATGCCTAAATTAGCAATTAATGGCGGAAGTCCGGTTAGAGATATAAAAAGTAACCCTTGGCCGGCTTGGCCCATTTGGGATGAGAATGAAGAAGAAGCTTTGATGTCGGTTCTACATAGTGGAGTGTGGTCTTATAATGGTCCTAAAGAAACAGAATTCAATAGATTATTTGCAGAGTTTACCGGTACAAAATATTCTATATGTGCTGCTAATGGTACGGTAACCTTGCAGCTTGCACTAGAGGCTTTGGGAATTGGATTAGGAGATGAAGTTGTTTTACCAGGAATAACTTGGCAAGCAACTGCAGCAACAGTTATTGATGTTAATGCTACTCCAATACTTGTAGATGTTTGTGAAGATACATGGTGTATTAATCCCGATGAAATTGTGAAAGCGATAACCCCTAGAACAAAGGCAATAATTCCTGTACATCTTTATGGTAACTTTGCCGATATGGATGCAATAATGGAAATTGCGAAGAAGCATAACTTAGCTGTAATTGAAGATTGTGCACATAAACACGGTGGTGAATGGAACGGTAGAAAAGCCGGAAGTATTGGAGATGTTGGGAGTTTCAGTTTCCAGCTATCTAAACATTTAACTGCCGGTGAAGGGGAGCGCTAACAACGAATAATAGTGAGTTAGCAGAAAAACTTGACGCACTAAGAAATTGTGGTCGCAGACCGGAAGGTGAAGAATATATAGATGTTGATAAAGGTGCCGGAGTTTATGGGGATGAAGGTAATTTTATTCAATCCGGAAATTATAGGATTACAGAATTTCAAGCAGCAATTTTAGTTGAAGGCTTAAAAAGATTACCGGAGCAAAATAAAATTCGCGATGAAAATGGGATTTATATAAATTCATTGTTGAAAGAATTACCTGGAATCCTTCCTATGCGAAGAGATGAAAGGGAAACAAAGGAAGCATATTTTAATTTTTCCTTCAGGTATAAGAAAAATGAATTTAAGAATCTTTCCGTTGAAAAATTTAGAGGAGCTCTAACTGCTGAACTTGGTATATCTGCCGAACCTTCGTACGAACCTCTTAACATGGCTTCTCTCTATGTTCCGTTAACTAAACCGGCAAGACATAAACTAAATGACCGATATTGGGAAGATATTAATCCGGCTAGATTTAGTTTGCCTGTTTGTGAACAAATATTTAAAGAAGAATCTGTTTGTTTGCATCATAAAGTATTAATGGGTTCGAAAAAAGATATGAAACTAATAGTTGATGCGATAAAAAAAATATATGATAATGTTGAAGAATTGATGTAAAGTTTTATAAAAACCAATTATAAATTTTTAATAAAATGAAAAGAATAAAAATAGCTTTAATAGGTTGCGGTTTTATTGCTGATTATCATGCAAGAGGATTACAATTATTGGATGATGTAGAAATTGCTGCGGTTGTCGGATTACCTTTGGAATCTGCGAAACTATTTGCAGAAAAATATAATATCCCGGATTTTACAACAGATTATTCCGATGTATTAGTTAGAAAGGATATTGATGGAGTAATAATAGGAACTCCGAATAAATTCCATGCTCCTTATGCAATAGAATTTATGAAAAACGGAAAAGATGTTTTTCTTGAAAAGCCAATGGCAATGAACTCTATTGAGGGCGAAAATGTTATAAATGTTGCTGAAGAAAACAACAGAATTGTTATGGTTGGACATATGTGGCGTTTTGATGAAGAAACAAAATTTATTAGGGATTTAGTTCTATCCGGGAAAATAGGGAATATTGTAAAGACAAAAGGTTACGGAATACACGAAAATTGGGGACCTGAAGGTTGGTTTACTAAAAAGGAAATTGCCGGAGGAGGTGCGTTAGCTGATATGGGCGTTCATGCTATTGACACAGTAAGATTTATACTTGGTGATCCGAAGCCAAAAGAAGTTTATGCTAAAATTGGTACTTATTATGGGGATTATGATGTTGATGATACAGGGATTATTATGATTACATGGGATAACGGAACAACATCTATTATAGAAAGCGGTTGGTGGCATCCGCATATGGATGGTCCTGAAGCGAGTACACAATTATTTGGAACTAAGGGATACGCAGCTCTTTTTCCAACTAAAGTTAAATTCACTCCAAATAATGATTTACAAGAAATTAAAATTCCTAAATTCAATAAAACTGAACATTGCGACCAATCAATTTATTCAAACCAAATGGCTCATTTTATAAATTGCATAAAAACAAGGAATACTCCTTCACCTGGTTTTAAAGAAGGGCAAACAGTTTTAAAAATAGTTGATGCTGCGTATAAATCCGCTGAAATTGGATCTGTTATAAGTTTATAAAAATATTGGAGTTATTTTGAAGAATAAACAAATAATTGGGATTGATTTAGGCGGGACAAATATTAGACTTGGTTTAATAGAAGAAAATAGAATTTTAAGACTAATTTCTAAAAGAATTTCTTCCCAAGAAAATCAAAAAGTTATAATTGATGAAATAATTGAATCTATTTCCGAAATATTCAATGAGAATGTTCAAGGAATTGGCATTGGTGTGCCGAGTATTGTCGATATTGAAAGAGGAATAGTTTTCGAAGTTCATAACATTCCCTCTTGGCGAAAAGTACATCTTAAAGAAATTATTGAAAATCAATTTAAAGTTTCTGTTAAAATAAATAATGATGTTAACTGTTTTGTTTTAGGGGAAAAATATTTTGGTAAAGGGAAGGGTTTTCATAATATTGTTGGCTTAGCTTTAGGAACCGGGTTAGGTGGAGGCATTATAATAGATGGAAAATTATATTCGGGCAAAAATTGTGGTGCCGGAGAATTTGGGTTGATAACATACAAAGATAAGAATTACGAATTTTATTGCAGCGGACAATATTTTAAAGAAGTACATAGGAAAATAGGTGAGGACGTTTTAAAAGAAGCGGAATCTGGCTTAAATACTTCATTACAAATATTAGATGAGTTTGGTAAACATATTGGGAATCTTATAAATTCATTAATGTATGCCCTGAATCCGGAAATAGTAATACTGGGTGGTTCTGTAAGCAAAGCATATCCTTATTTCAAACAAAGTATGATGAAAACGTTAAAAAATCAACATGAGTTTAAAACCCAGTTAAATGATATTAGAATTGAAAACTCGGATTTGAAACAAGCAGCAGTATTAGGAGCAGCTAAGTTATTTGGCTAACATACTTGAATGTTTTATTCTCAAAAGTATAAATAAACACATTATTGAATTATTATTTAAGAGGCAAGTCCAAAATGTTATAATTTTTCGCTTGACAAATTATAATATTATTGTTAATGTTGAGTTACGCAATCGTTTGCACTAAGCAAATTTTATTCTGTATATTAAATAATACCTGAATATGAATTGGTTAATCTCACTTAAAGTATCTTTTCCTTCTCTTCTTACAAATATATTAATCTCAAGAATATATCACTTTTCACAAAATGGAGGTAACATGAAAAAAACAGTGCACTTTTTATTTTTAGCACTATTTGTTTTGTCATTTTCTACATCATATGCTCAAATAATGATGGATGGAGATGATGCTGATTGGGCAGATGTTCCGGTACTGTTCAATGCACCAAATAACGAAGATGGTGTTTTCCCTACAGAAGTTGGGGCTGTAGTTAACGATATAGTAGACATTAAGGAAGCCAAAGCTGTTGTTGTTGGCGATGTAATCTATGGATTACTTCGTTTTTGGGGCGGTCCTGCTTGGCCAAATAATGCCTATCAAAATGATCATGATGGTACAATATATCCTGAATCAAGAGGTTATTATCATTTCTTATTTGATTTAGATAATGATGTAACTACCGGTTGGAATACAGCTTGGTACGAAGCTCATTATACTCCAGTTGGATATCTACAAAGTCTTGCTGTTGAAGGACAAGAACCAATTGGTGCTGAAGTAATGCAAGAATGGGGTGCTAGAACTAATGATGCCTGGAAACAACAAAATGAAGGTGCATCATATATTAGGAATCTTGATCACTGGGCTGCTGATTATTCCGAATATAACGGTGAAACAGATTTAGGTAGTGATTATGAAATTTTTAATATTACTGTTCCTAATGCTGATTCAGCAAAAATGATGATGTGGGAAGGTTCCGCAAAAATAAATAGCAGTGATGATGCAACTCTTGTTAGTGATATGTATTCTTATTGGGTTGGCCATGCTTGGGGAAACGATTTCCTTGAATTTGGATTAGAATGGACTCCTATTAGAAAATATTATGCTAACAAAGGTATTAGTTATTTAAATCCTGGTGATGTTATTGGTGTTTGTGGTATGACTGAAACTCCAATTGATGACTGGGCAGTTGACATGACAACTCGCGGTGAAATAACTTTACCAACCGAGATGCCAATGCGTCCTGACGAATTTTCATTTGATGGTGATGAATCTGATTGGGCAGAAATGCCGGTATTAATCAGTGCCCCAAATAATGAGGATGGTGTATTCCCAACTGAAGTTGGTGCAGTAGTTAACGATATAGTAGATATTAAAGAAGTTAAAGGTAAAATTGATGCTGAAAATGTTTATTGGTATCTAAAATTCTGGGGTGGTCCAGCTTGGCCGAATAATGCTTACCAGAATGACCATGACGGTACAATCTATAATGAATCTAGAGGATATTATCATATTTTAATGGATATCGATAATGATCTTACTACCGGTTGGAATACAGCTTGGTATGAAGCACACTATACTCCTGTTGGTTATTTACAAAGTCTTGCTGTTGAAGGACAAGATCCAATTGGTGCAGAAGTTATGTTAGAGTGGGGTGCCAGAACAAATGATGATTGGAAAGTGGCTAATGAGGGTGCTTCTCCAATTAGAAATTTAGATTATTGGGCTGCTGATTATTCTGAATACAATGGTGAAACAGATCTTGGTAGTGATTATGAAATATACAATTATGAAGTTATGGATAAAGACAGCACTACTGTTATGCATCATGATGGTCTCTTATTAAATAACTCAAGTGATGACCCAACAACAATGGATGGACAACCGGATTGGATGGCACATAGTTGGGGTAATGATTTCTTAGAAGTTGGAATGTCTTTGCGTACATTAAGAAATTATTTCAAAACTAAAACCGGTATGGATTATTTTAATGAAGGTGACGTTATTGGTATTTGCGGTATGACTGAAACTCCAATTGATGATTGGGCCGTTGATATGACAACAAGAGGTGAATTTAGTATTGTAACTGGAATTAATGACAACAGAAGTAACGTTGTTGCTGATAAATTTACTCTCGGTAATAATTATCCTAATCCATTTAACCCTTCTACAAATATCAGTTTTACAGTTACTAAATTAGCTAAAGTTTCTTTAGTTATTTATAATACTTTAGGTCAGAAAGTAAGAACTTTAATGGATAATAAAGAATTATCAGGAAATCAATCAACAGTTTGGAATGGTAAAAATGATTTTGGAAGCAGTGTTCCAAGTGGTGTTTATTATTATAGAATGGAATCAGGCTCAAATTCAATTACAAAAAGTATGGTCTTGTTAAAATAGGTCCTGTGTGGTTAGTGAATATATATGGGGAATAAACTTTTGTTCCCCATATCTATATTAGTTGGTTTTTAATATTAAAAAAACGATGTTTTAAAATATGTTTGCTATTATTTTTTTAATTTCTGAGAATTATTAAAAGAATAGTAATAAATACATCTATCTAAAAGAGTTAAATTGATTAGTGATAAATTTTGAAACTTAGTAGGTTTTATGACTTTTAATTCTTATCTGAAATATTTTGGATTACTTTTATTAACTGGTATTTTTTTGTTTGGATGCTCAGAATCAAAAGAGAATAGTGAATTAGCATCTTTTAAAAATGGGCATGTTTTAACCAATGAATACATAGATCATTTCTTACTCAGTTCAAAATATAAACCTGACAAATTGCCAACCGAAGAAAACCTGAAAGAAATAGTTCTAAAAAAGGCTCTTGAAAAAATGGCAGTTCAAGAAGCAGAAAGTATGAATATTGATAAAGACTCTCTTTATCAATACGTTATTCAAAATAATGAACGTAGATTACTCTATCAAAATTATGTGCAGTCCGAAATCACACCGACGGTTATTACAGATAGTTTAGTACAAAAATTTTATTCGGAATTTTCTCCACAATATCGAATGAAATACATTATGCGTCCTTTTTTGAAAAATTCTACGGAAGAATTTTTAAATTCACAAAAGAAAAAAATTGAAGAAGCATATAAACGTTTAAAAAACGGAGATAAATTTGAAGATATAACTCAAAAATATTCCCAGGATATTTCATCTAATAAAAAAGGTGGTGATATAGGCTGGATGATTAGGGAATCTATGGGTGATGAAGCTTTAAGAGAAGTTTATGATACTTTAACTCAATATACATATTCAAAACCTTTTAAGGGGTACGGCGGTTATTATATTTTATACAAAGGTAAAAAAAGAGAAGTTAGTGTGCCACCGTTTGAAAATATAAAACAACAAATTTGGAAAACTTTATACCAAAGTAGAAAAATCTTTATAGAAAATGCGATTGACAGAAGATTTAAGGAATTATCCAAAAAATATCATTATCAAGAATTTAGTGATATAGTAACAAAATTACTTAAAAAAGCCGGAAGTAATAAGAACAAACCGAAGACAACAACACTTAATTTCGGAAATCTTAACAATAATGATAAAGCAACAATAATTGCTAAATATGACGGCGGTGTTATTACGGTAAAAGATTTATTTGCTGATCGAAAAAGGTCTCCAACAAATGAAATTGAATTTTTTAATAGATTTAAAAGTATTTCGCGTCAACATTTACTATCCAAACATGCCAAAGAATTAAATCTCCAGAATGTTGGTGCTTTGAAAGAACAGCTTAATAATATGAAGACTTCACTTTTAAGGACAATTCTTTATCAAAGAGTTGTTAAAGATAAAGTATTAGAACTGCTTTCGGAAAATAAAGATCTTAAAGGTGAAGAGAAAATAAGAAAAAGAAGCGAATATGAAAACAGCCTAAGAACAGAGTTTGAAAATAAGTTGAAAATCAAGTATGAATTTAGATTCGAAACAAAAAACTTTAAAAAAGCATTAGAAATAGCATTGCAAAAAAAGAAATTACAAAATTCAGAATTAGATAAGAAAAAGAAAAATTAAAATAGATTTAACATGAATTTTTCACATTCAAAATTTGAGATAAATAATAGGTTTGATGATGAAACTAATCATTAAAAAAAATAACTTATTCTATTTTGTTTTAGCAACCCTTTATTTTACTTTATTTACATCTTTAATGTTTGCCGGTTCAACTGGTAAAATTGGAGGAAAAGTAACAGATGCTAATACAGGCGAACCACTACTTGGGGCTAATATTGTGGTTATGGATGGTAGTGGTAAAGGAACAGCTACCGATATAAATGGTGAATATCTTTTACTAAACTTGTCTCCTAAAACCTATAAATTGCGAATTTCAATGATTGGGTACAAAACTGTTGAAATTTCTGAGGTGCGTGTTTTTATAGATAGAACGGTAAGAGTTGATATTAAGCTAGAAGAGCAGATAATTGAAGGTGAAGTTGTAGTAGTTGAAGCCAAAAGAGAAGCGGTTGAATTAGATAGAACTAACACAGCCTCATATGTTAATAGTGAAGAAATTGAATCGTTACCGGTATCAACATTAAATGAAGTTCTTCAATTGCAGGCAGGTGTTGTTAAAGATGCCGGTGGAGATTTACATATAAGAGGAGGTAGATCAAGAGAAATTTCTTACATGATTGACGGGGTACCGGTTACAAATACATTTAGTCAAAGTGGAGGCTCAAATGTTAATGTAGAAAATAATTTTATTCAAGAATTGCAAGTAATAACCGGAACTTTTAACGCTGAATACGGTTCAGCTCAATCAGGAGTAATTAATGTTGTAACAAAAGTACCTGATCAAAATTTTTCTGGTACAATTGAAGCTTTAAGTGGAGGATATTATGCCCCAAGTTCTCCTATGTATATTGGCGGGCTTGATAAATTTGATTTTTTAAATGAAAGTGAAGTTAAATTCTCAGTTTCAGTTCCAGTAAAGATAATCCCCGAAAGTTTAGGTAAATTGGGCTTTTTATTTAACGGAAGAGTTGAAGATTCTAAGGGCTGGTTAAATGGTGAAAGAAGGTTTAGCCCGGAAGATGGTTGGGAAATTGCAGTTTACAGAGAATGGTATAGAGCAAGATTTGATCCTCCTGACCCACTTGTAATTCCATTACCGGATTCTTTACATACTGGTGATGGAAAGATAATTAATATGGAAACCAGGAAAAACTTTAATTTTAATACAAAATTGGTATATCAGCCGTTTGCAGGCGTAACAACATCTTATAGCATTTTTTACAGTAAAGTTAATACTACAGATTTTAGAAATTCTTGGAAATTTACTCCAGATGCTATTCCAACAAGATACTCAGACAATATAACTCATATGGTTGTATTGACTCATACTCCAACGGATAATATTTATTATAATCTTCGTTATTCTTATCAGATAAATCATGATAAAGAATATATGTATGAAAGTGCTGATGATCCTCGATATCAAAGTACATCAGTTAATCAATGGGATCCCGGTGCTATAACAGGTTTCGATTATGGAGGAATATACAGTTGGGACCGAAATTGGTTCGATCAATATATTAACTTAGTTAATGGTGATCTAACATGGCAAATAAATAAAATATTGGAAATAAAATTAGGTTTTGAAGGCAAAGCGTATAATATTCATTATAAAAATGCGCCCATGAAGGAAGTGTTAGGACACGAGATAATTCAATACCCTTATACACAAAGTGAAATTCGTGCTTTTGAATTACCTTGGGAGTTTTTTAGAGATGCTACTAGGGACTACGAATATGGTAATATTCAATTAAGAGAAGCTCATCCTGATAGTTCTGCTGATGATTTGTTTTATATAGATTATACAAGAAAACCTTTTGAAGGAGCAGCATTTGCACAAACAACTTTAAATATGGGTGAAATAGTACTTAATGCAGGGGTACGATTTGATTATTTTGATGCTCAAGATAGGTATGCCCCAACATATGTTAATGTTTTACCTGAGCTTGTTGGAGATGATCGATATTATGAAAAAGTAAAAAGTAAATATCAATTCAGTCCTAGATTTGGACTTTCTTTTCCAATATCAGATGGCGGTGCTTTACGTCTTTCTTACGGACATTTTTTTCAAACACCCAGTTATCAAAAAATGTTTGATAATCCTGTACTTCCTCATTACAATCAATTTAGTATTGCTAATACAACAATTGGTAATCCTAATCTAAAACCGGAAAAAACAATTCAATATGAAATCGGTGTGCAACAAGAAATAACATCTGATTTATCTACGGAATTGAGTGTTTTTTATAAGGATATTAGAGATTTGCTTGGTGTTGAATTATTGACTTTAAGTAATGCTACAACATTTAGAAGGTATATAAATAAAGAGTATGGAAGTTCTTCAGGGTTAACTTTTGCATTAAATTATAGATCTTCAGATGGTAGATTAACAGCAGGATTAGATTATACTTATATGGTAGCAAAGGGTACCTCATCTTCCCCTGAAGCTGCTTTGGATGTTCAGATACTTTCAGGACCAAGTCAAGGAGCATTTACTTTAGCAAAACGGAGAGTTGGGTATTTAAATTGGGATCAAACTCATTCATTAAATGCAACTGTTAGTATACGCCCTATTGAAAAAACTTTAATTAGTATTATTAGTCGTATGGGTTCAGCATTACCATACACTCCAAGTACATTGGGTTATGGACTAGACCTTCCGGGTGGATGGTGGGATAATATTGACAGGAAACCATTTCAATGGAATGTTGATTTGAGGGTTTCAAGAGGATTCGAAGTTTTTGGTATGGAGTTTTTAGCAAACTTGAATATATTTAATGTGTTTAATCACCTTATTGAAAATAGAGTTAATTCAATTACCGGTAGAGCAGGTCCAAATGCTTATCTACCGGAAATTGCAAGTAGACGTTATTCTAGAATTAACCAAGTTGGTGATTTTACTCCAACTGAAGCGGATTATAATCCCTCATGGTATTCTCGTCCGAGATTTATACAATTTGGTTTAGGGTTACAATTTTAATAATAATTGTAGAAGTGATATGCAAAACTTAAAAATGAAATATTTAATTTTATTACTACTAATAATTGAAGCATCCACTCAAATAATATTTGCTCAAGTTGATGCTAAAGATTTAGCATTTGATACGGATGCTGATAAAAGAGGTTCAGCAGCCGCAACAATGCTTGGCATTGGTGTAGGTGCAAGAGCAGAAGCACTTGGTGGTGCATTCGTAGCAATTGCCGATGATCCATCTGCGTTATATTGGAATCCGGCTGGAATTACTCAAATTAAGTCTATTTCCCTACAAGTAACTAAAACCGATTGGTTTGTTAATACCGATTTTAGTGTTTTAGATTTGGTTGTCCCATTACCATCACTTGGTTCGGCATTAGGATTTCATTTAGCAATGTTAGATTATGGTGAAAATCCCGTAAGAACTGTTTTTAGACCTGAAGGAACCGGAGAAACTTATTCAGCTTCAGATTTTGTTGCCGGGCTTTATTTTGCCATGGGGATTACTGATAGAGTATCAACCAGCTTAGGTGTAAAATATTTTAAACAAAATATTTGGCATGTTAGTGGTTCGGCTGTTGGGTTTGATCTTTCTATTTTATTTCAAACACCTCTTGAAGGGTTAAAACTGGGTGGAATGATTAGTAACTTAGGTCCTGAGTTTGGTTTATCTGGCAGGGATTTAACAAGCATAATGGATGTTGACGGACGAAAGCCAATTTTTCTAAATAATGATAATGTTCCCATTAATCTTGCTACGGAAACTTATCCTCTTCCATTGTTATTCAGATTTGGAATTGCTTATAAATATTACCTAAGTGAAAATAATTCGCTAACAGTTGCAACAAATTTGAACCATCCAAGTAACAATGTTGAAACAGTTGATTTTGGTTTTGAAGCAAATATTTTTAATTCCTTTTATTTACGAGCTGGATATCAATCATTATTTGCAGATGCAGCCGAAAACGGCTTAACACTGGGTGCCGGAATCAATTATAAAGTTTTGGATATTGCTACTTTTGTTGTTGATTATTCATGGTCTGATTGGGGAGTTTTATCATCTGTTAATAGATTTTCAATAGGTATTAGCGGTTATTAATGTTTAGATAAGATCTTTCAAATGTTTTTTTTCAGGTATCTAACAAAGGTACTGAAAATCTTAAGAAATGTTATTTCCAAATATGTTAGTTTTCTTGCAATTTAGAAATCTTCTTAAGTTAATTGAATTTTAGAGTTAAAACAGGAGAACTTCCGTGCTATTTTTAAGAAGTCTTGGAAAAAAAGTTAGAAAAAATCTCACAATAATTATTGTATTACTCGCGTTACTTTTAAGTTCTTATTCAAATAATTTTGCTCAAGTGGCAGGTGCTACATCTGATTCAAATCCAATGCATTGGGCCAGGTATTGGGCAAGGGGTCTTTTTGATAGGAATTTAGTTTATACTACAGTATGGAATATAGGAAACATTAATGGATTAAGATGGCCTGGTAGTCAAGGACTAAATTATCTTTCCAGTGCACATTTTCTTATTGCGGCATATGTAACAGACATGTCAGCCTATAAAGGTAAGGTAGTTCCTGAAACATGGGATGGAACTCAATTTGGGATACTTAGTAACGCATATCTTCCTCATGTTAGTAATGCAACAGTTGCACAATTGTCATCTGATAGAACACATCAACAGATTTGGCAGCCTATGCCCGGGTGGTACAATGATGGATTTTATGGGTTTATTTGGGGAATAAATGAAGATGTAAACCGTGATGGTCAATTAGATCCAAGTGAAGACGTTAACTTTAACGGGGTTTTAGATCTAAATCTTGATCCCCCGGAAAGTATATTAAAAAGCATGGCAATTAGTACGGATAAAAGAACATGGCCGGAATACTGGCCGGGAGGTTCATATGTTGGAGATACAAGACCTCCAGCCGGACGTCCTCCAAGAACTACCCGTGCTGGTGATCGTGCCGGTAGATGGAATGGTGAATATAAAGCAGGGCCTATTGCAGATCAAGAAGCTATATATATGATGGATGATCATGAAAACGATTATTGGGAAGACTATACTGTATTACGTGATTGGCCAATGAAAAATCCTGATGGGACACCTGATACAACCAAGTGGAATGATCCGGATGTAAATAATATTAGTATTAGAGGCACTGGTGTTGAAGTTGAATCAAGAACTTACGCTTGGTTCCATCCGCTTGCCGAGGATATTCTCGTTTCAGTGTATAGAGTTAGAAATTATAGTGATTATAATCTTGATAGAGTTGTAACGGGGATGTGGGCAGATGCAAATATTGTTCAGGGTACTTTTAATGCTGCCAATTATGTTGTTGCGGAATTTGGTGCCGGTGATGAAGGAAGACTTGAATTTGATATACTGTATCAATGGCATCAATTTCCTGATCAATTAAATCAATATCAAAAAATTGGAGTTTTTGGTTTCGCATTTCTTGAAAGTCCGGGTATTGAATATAATGGTGAAGATGATGATAAAGACGGAATGGTTGATGAAGATATGGCTGATGGGATTGATAATGATGGTGATTGGAGACCCTTTGCGGATATTGGTCTTCCTGATATTGAAGGAACTGCTGGTAATGGAAAGTGGGATACTGAGGATGTAAACTTAAATGGTGGTTTAGATCCCGGTGAAGATGTTAATAAAAATGATAAACTTGATTTTGAACCTGTTAATGATGATCGTGGTACAGATGGTATTGGTCCCGATGAAAACGGATGGCCAGGTCCCGATCCTGATGGGACCGAAGTTAATGGTTTAATTGATATCGGTGAGCCTAATTATGATATTACAGATATTGATGAAGCTGATCAAGCCGGACTTGGGCATGTATTCGTTTACGAGTTAAATAAAGAATTAAGAAATCAAAAAGGATTTTGGGAAAAATATTTAAGTAAACCCGGTTATGAAGTTGAAGAAACGGATGAAAATATATGTTTTATCTTCGGCGCTAAAGATGTTAGATTAGAAACTACAGACGCACTAAAACAAGCACAACGTCCGGAATGGAAAAGATTTACAATTGCGCTCCTGATGGGTGAAGACCAGGAAGATATTGTTAGGAATAAGGCAACAATGCAAAGTATTTATAACAATAATTATCGTTTTCTTACCCCGCCATTACAACCAACACTAATTTCTAATGTAACGGATAGAAAAGTTCAGTTGTATTGGGATACCGATGCTGAGGGTTCTAAAGATCCGTTTTTCGGTCTTGATTTTAACGGATATAGATTATATAAGAGTACTGACCCGGCTTTTCTCGATATTAAAACAATTACAGATGCGTTTGGTAATGTACTTCTTTTTGAACCACTTGAAATATTCGATAGATCAGATGATGGTTTAAGGGTAGCACATCCGGTACCATTCCCAAATTTAGGGGTGCATTACGATATGGGAAATAATAGCGGACTAAAACATTCGTATGTTGATACTCTTGTAGAAAACGGACGTACATATTACTATGCCGTAACTTCTATAGATGCTGGAAATGATTTTGATTTTTATGAAAGAGGGATTGTAACTGAAGATTATCCTTTACGTGCTATGCCGAGCGAATCTCCGTCTAATATTACTGTAAATCAGTTGGGAGATGTTGTTTTTAGGGATCGAAACACTGCGGTTTGTACTCCTCAAGAACCCGCTGCAGGGTATACAGAACCTTATGTAGATTCTTTAAAAATTAAACATGTATCTGGATATGCCAGAGGAGGAAGATTTAATGTTGATGTGTTTAATAAGAATCATGCAACCGATCATCTTGGGGAAATATATCAGTTAACATTTAAGGATGATGGGTGGTTAACAGAAAAGACACCACTTTATAAATGGGGAAGTACACGTGGAATTACCTTAATGAATATTACAACAGGTGATACACTTTTTGATTTTCAATATCCAGGTCCTTCAGCTTTTTATACAAATGGTTATAAAAGTATTGAAAGGGGAATTTATGAAGGAATAAAATATGATTTTAATTTTCCTGTAGAAGACCTTGTTGATAATGATAACGATACTAAAAGGGAAATATCTATTATTAAATATAATGAGTTGGGAAGAGAAACTAATGAGTGGAAACAATGGGCAACTGATTCAAAGTCTAATGTTAGATGTAATGCAATAGAATTAACGGGGTCTAGTTTTGCATTACCTAGAGATTTTGATTTGGTTGTTTATGATCATATTGTTGATACATCATATGCTCCGCCTCCAAATCCTCCGTTTCCACAATTATTAAATAAGTATCCGATAAACTTTATTGTTTGGGATGTTACTGATCCGAATAATAAAATTAAAATGAAAGTAAGCGTTATTTATGAAAAGAATAAAACTGGAGGAAATTATTTGCCTCCGGAAATGTTTGGACAAATTTGGGATAGCACAAGAGTTGTAATTAGATTTCCTAAACATGAAAGTATTTCAGGCAATGACAGATATTGGTCATCTTGGGAAATGAGATTTTTTAAACCAGATTTTGCAAGAAAGGATACTACTGTTATTCCTCCGGCTCCTGGGGATATTTATAGTTTTAGAACAGAAAGAAACCCTACGGAACAAGATACATTTCAATTTACAATTGATGGAGGCGAATGGTTGGCTAATGATGTAAATAGTTCTGAAAAGAAAAAGGTATATGTTGTTCCTGATCCGTATATTGCAGCAAGTACTTTAGAACCGATTTATGAATTAGCCGGTAATTCTCAAAGAAGAGTAGAGTTTGTAAATTTACCTCCGGAATGTACTATTTATATTTTTACTGCCAGTGGTGAATTGGTGAAAAAAATACCACATAGTTCTCCTTATGATGTTGGCAGACATGCTTGGGATTTAACTTCGGAAGATGGACCAGAGGTAGCTTTCGGAATTTATTTCTTTGTTATTGAAGCAAAAGGCTTGGAAACACAAAGAGGAAAATTTGCTATTATTAAATAAAACTGAAAGTTAAAAATATGTTACTTGGTTTGTTTAAAAGTAAAATTACTAAATACCCGATTATCATTTTTATAATCGGGTTATTTTTTATTTCATGTTCAAAAAATAAAATTCCTGAAGAAGAAATAGTTGCAAAAGTTGGTGATAGAATTATTACCAAAGATGAATTTAAAGCAAGTTTTGAATTTAGTGTATCGTTGCTAAGAAGGGGTGTAAATCCGAGAAAAACATACCTCGATTATATGATTAAGGAACTCTTGATTGCAAACGAAGGATTTGATAAAGGATTTGATAAAAGTAAATATGTTACTAGTAGGGTAAAAAATCGGTCTGAAAATGATTTGTTGGAAGCATTCTATCTTAAAAATGTTCATTCAAAAGTTAATATACCGGAAGAAGAAATAAAAGATGCTTTGAAAAAAGCTACAGTTAAATTTAGACTATTAATTTGGCAAACACCAACTCTGGAAAAAGCAGCCTCCGCATATGATTCTGCATCTGAAACTGATTTGGAAGATTATATTGAAAAGCAGATAAAAAAAATAGAAATTAAAAATATAAATAAGAAAAACTTTGAGACTGATTGGTTAGATTATTTAGACATTCCGCCAAACATATTTTCTGAAATTAAGAATTTAGAAATCGGAAAACCATCAAAACCTATACCTTACCAAGAAGGTTATGCAATATTTCAAATAATAGATTTAAAGAGGGAAGCTCTAAAAAGTGATGAGCTAATTGCAGGACCACGTAGAAAAAAAATTAAAGCTCGCTTGTATAATATTAGGTCTGATAAAATTATTCACAAAATTATGGATTCGGTTCTTACACCACTTAATGTTAAGGTAAGAAGTAAAACAATTGATTTGATGGTTCAACCATTATATTCTTGGGTAAAAGATGGTATACCTGATAGAGGTTCAATTGTTAATAATCTAAAAGCCGTTTCAGATACATCAAAAGATTATTTAGTAAAACTAAGAGATTTATTACCGGAAAAATTGTACTCATCTGTTGATGGAATAACTACAGTTGAAGATTACTTTAATTATATTAATTATCATAGGAAAGTTATAAACTTAAGCGAAAACCCAATTGATCTGAAAAACAGACTTATTACAGAAGTTGGCACTATGATAAAAAACAAAAAATTTATAAAGATTGCACAAGAAGAAGGATTTTTAGATTCTTCGAACATTGTTAACGATTTGGAATGGTGGAAAGAAAAATGGACGTATGATGTTTATCGGGAAAATTTAGTCAAGGATATAACAATTACTGAAGAAGAGATGAAAAAATATTTTAAGGAGCGATGGAGAGAGTTAAGAGTTGCTAATGTGGATACAACGAGATTTTATAAATATGAAACAGATGTATATAATGCAATTTTGTTTGAAAAGCATAATAGATTGCTTAATAAAAAGATTACAGAGTTAAAACGAAAATATCCGGTTTGGATTAATGAAGAGGTACTAAATAGTATTGAGTTAAATGATGGACCAAAATCTTCCCAAACAACATATTTTACCGTAAAAAAATTTTCAGGGGAACTTCTTGTTCCTACCGCAGATTTAGAATGGTTGTATTATTAAGTTTTAAACCAAGTTTCATTTTAGAACAAATAGTTCCACTTAAAGTTTATAGGAAAAACGAATATGTTAAAATTACAAACCTTATTTTTTGTCTTTTTCTTGTTAGTGGTATCATGCACAAATAATGAAATAAGTGAAAAGAAAATGGATAAATCTGCAATAGTAATAGAAGAATTTATTTATCAGATTGAAGATGCATTAACACCTCAATGCCATGCTTCAACAATAGCAGCAACTGGTAATGTGATTGTTGCTGCCTGGTTTGGCGGCACTGCAGAAAAAAATGATGATGTAGGCATTTGGCTTTCTAGAAAAGTAGGCAACAGATGGTCAACCCCGAAGGAAATAGTAAATGGAGTTCAAGATGACGGCAGCCGATTTCCTTGTTGGAATCCTGTGCTTTTTCAACCGAAAGATGGTCCTCTTATGTTATTTTATAAAGTAGGTCCAAATCCTCGTAAATGGTGGGGCTTGTATGTAACTTCTGAAGATAATGGTGTTACTTGGGGGAAACCAATAAGGTTACCTGACGGAATTTACGGGCCTATAAAAAATAAATCTGTTGAACTCTCAAATGGGATTATACTTTCTCCAACCAGTACAGAAGATGATGGATGGAAAGTACAAATAGAAATTTCTGCAGATAGAGGAAAGACTTGGCTATCTACCGGAGATTTAAATGATTCTGATGAATTTGGAGCAATCCAACCAACAATTTTACTTCATGGAAAAGATACATTGCAAATACTTTGCAGAACTAAGAATAATGTTATCTCTCACTGCTGGTCATTTGATAATGGAAATAATTGGAGTAAAATGGAGTCTCTTGGTTTGCCAAATCCGAATTCGGGAATTGATGCAGTAACATTATCTGACGGAAGGTTTTTACTAGTTTATAATCCTACTGATAAAAATTGGGGTGATCGAGTTCCTCTTTCAGTGGCAATATCAAAAGATGGTAAAAAATGGGAGGAAATTTTAGAACTAGAATCTGTTACTAATCCTGAAACTACAAACGAGGAAGAATATTCTTATCCATCTGTTATTCAAACAAAAGACGGACTTGTTCATATAGTATATACTTGGAACAGAAAGACAGTTAAATATGTTGTCCTTGATCCTTCTAAAATTAAAGTATAGTTAATATTAATAAAATAACGAGTAACAGACATGGTTAAATATATTTTAAAGCATCTATTATTATCGTTGTTAATATTTCAACCCATTTATGGTAGTTCTTTCAAAGCCGGTGCTGCCAATAGAATTATTACGCCGGAACCTCTCTTACCTGTTTCCGGGGGAGTTGGAATACCAAATCCTGTAACAGTTAAAAAGGGAGAACTGACTTCTCGTGCTTTAGTATTAGTTAAAGATGATACAAAGATTGCGATAGTATCTATCGATAATCTCGGGGTTCCAAAAATAATAGGTGATCGTATTAGAGATTTAGTTCCCGAGATAGAACCTGAAAATATAATTATTGGTGTTACCCACACTCATAGTGCTCCTGATCTGTACGGATTTGCTGATGAAAAAGGAAACAGTGGTACAGATCTTAAATATATAGAGTTTGTTATTCAGCAAACTGCCGATGCAATAAACGAAGCTTTAACAAATATTCAAAGTTCGTATTTGAAAATTGCTGTAGGCAAAGCTAATGGAAAAATCGCTTATAATGCGTATGCTCCTCAATTATATGATCCGCGATGCGGTGTAATTCAACTTGTTTCTAATTCTAATAATAAAGTTATATCAACTTTGGTTAATTATGCAATTCATCCTGAAGTTATTGGAAGTAATCGTGGAATTTTAACACCTGATCTTATTGGTCCCTTATATAACCGAATTGAATCTAAGATTGGCGGTATTGCAATATTTATGAATAGTGCACAAGGAGGTATGGTTACTGCCGATAATCGATTAGAAAATGGTAAAGAAGCGAATGATTGGAATGAATGTGTCAGAATTGGTGAGTTATTAGCTGATGAAGCATTAAGAATAATTTCTAAAGCTACTGTACAAAAAGATCCCGTAATTAATTCTGCTTACAAAGAAATAAACCTTCCGGTTGATTCTGACTTAATGAAGTTTATTCTAAAGAATTCAATACTGAATTATCAAATATCCAATAGTGAAGTAGTGAAAACCAGAATGAATTTGCTTAATATCGGAACAGCTCAAATTCTTACTATTCCCGGTGAAGCATTACCAAATATTGGTTTTTACTTGAAAAGGAAAATGAAAACAAATAATCCTTTTCTCTTTGGTTTAACAAATGATGCTTACGGTTACATTTTAACAAAAGAGGATTTCAATAGTTTTGAAAGATATAACTATATCACAAGAACCAGTTTGGGTGAAAAAACCGGAGAGATTATAATTAACAAAGCTTTACAGTTAATTAAAGAAAATCCGGGTTCTGATTAATACAAAAAATTGAGAGAAATATGAAAAAAGTTATTCTGCTAATATTGTTAGTTCAGTCAATATTTTATTCTCAAGATAGTATAAAGATTGATGGAAATTTTGATGATTGGCTAAATATTCCTATTGCTGTTAAAGATTCGGCGAATAATGTTCATGATACTGATGGTTACCCGGAAGGAGGAACACCTGCTCAGCAAATAGAATATTCTGATGTTGATATACTTGAGGTTAAATTTGCCAATGATGACTCTACTCTTTACGGTTATATGAAATCTACAGGAATAATCGGAAGAACTTCGGCTGATTCACTTGGGCATGCTAAGAAAGGACGCTATTATTTTATTTTCACAATTGATGTTGATGATAATGATACAACAGGCTATCAGCTAAGGGAAGGTGGTTATTATCCTGATAGTAAAGGTTACGATATGAACATGGAAGTTGAATTTTATGACGGTGCTTTTAATACCGGGCATTACATTAATCATGAATACATTTCTGAATCTGATTTTAATGCAAATTGGCAAAATGATCTTGAACAAGGAATAGTAAGATTAGCTCCAGGAACTTATGATTGGTATTCTCAATGGGTAATGTTTGCTGATTCAACATATGTTGTTGTTTCCGATAAGGGCCCGGTATATCAAGGAATAATAGCAATTGCAGTTTCGGAAGACGGACACGAGGCGGAAATGTCAGCTCCTTTCTGGGGATTTTTAAAAACATCGGAAGGGGAAAATATTATTGATGTTAATCAGAATATTATTGTGTCGGCATCATTAGAAGCAAGCGGAGAACTTTCAGAGGAAGCCGTGAAACTTGGATATACACCTGGTTCAAAATCTGTGTGGGGTTCTAACACTGCAGAACCGTTTCTATATCATATAAAATCAAGTCTTGTTAGTATAGACAATGAGAAAAATATGCCCGAATCATTTGTACTCTTTCAGAATTATCCTAATCCGTTTAACCCGTCAACTACAATTAAATATTCAATTCCTAATTTGGCTGTAACAAATGTAGCCTCTATAAATGTAGTCGCTGACTTTACTCAGCGAATAATTCTTAAAGTTTACGATGTGTTAGGCAGAGAGGTTTCCACACTTATAAATGAGAAACAACAACCTGGTAACTATGAAGTTCAATTTAATGCAAATAATTTACCGAGTGGAATTTATTTTTATAGAATTGCAATTTCCGGTTTTTCAGAAACAAAAAGGATGATTTTATTAAGATAATTTTTAGCAATTGCTAATATGGCAGTAGCTTTTTCCGTTAAAACCAATATTTAAGGTTAACTTTACTTTTGTTCTTTCGCTAACATTTTTTGGTATTATACATGAGAAATAAATTTTACAATTCGTTTTTATTACTTTTTTTATCACTTATTTTAATTCCGTTAACAACTTCAGCACAACTAACAATTAAAGATTTGGATAATGAAGCGGTATTTAGTTTTTCAATTATGAGTGATAATAAAGGTTATTCAGTTGAAAATACTAATATGTATAAATGTGATAAATGGATTAGAGAAGCAGGTGATCGTTTTATTTTAGGTTTAGGAGATCATGTTAAGGATAATAGAACAAATCAGTTTTTAAATTTAATTAAAAATGATTCATTATGGCATAACCATTTTTATCCTAATGTTGCCGATGGTGAAAATGAATTCTGGGGTGAGGAGCAAGGTGATTTACTAGCCGGAGCACCTATACTAAAATATGTAGATTTGGATAAAAGAAAAAATGTAAAAATTAGAGATAACAAATGTGAGTATTATGCAATAGAAGAATATAACGGAATAAAAGTTCATATAATTCAATTACATTATTCTGATACTCCAACAGATTCTCAAATAGCCTTTAATGAGAATAGCAGGCAATACTTAATGGATGTTCTGGATAGTATTAATAAAACTGATAATGATATTATTGTTGTTTTAGCACATACAGGACCTTGGGTTAACCAATTGAGTGAAGCGAGGAAATTAAAACTTATGATGAAAGCCGATTTAGTTTTAGGAGCAACTACTCACAGATATGAAAGGTATTACTTTTTAGGTGAAAATATTAATACAGGTGCCATTGCCTTTAATACCGGCTCTGTTGGCAATAGTGGACTTGATAATGGCTTTATGCAAGTTCATGTCTTAAAAAATCCAACAAGAATAATTGTCCAATATCAAAAAACAAGAAATGATTCAAGAAAGTTGCAAGGGAAGGGTTTTGCTTACGAGAAAATTATTAATGGAAAAATAAGTGAAATTGATTGGAATAATTATTCATTAACTAATTCAAATTGGAATGGACCGAACCCCAAAGTTGTAAATCAACTGAAAGCTATTACTAACAAATTTAAAAAGTATGATGTGATCTTAAAATCGGACAAGGATGAAGCTGAATATTGGGCAGGTGCACCTTCAGTAGTTAGAGATAGCAGCGGTACATTTTGGATGGCTGCAAGAATGCGATCACCGGAATATCCAAGGGGTTTGCGAGGATATGAAATTAGAATATTAAGAAGTGAAGATGGAATTAAATTTAAAAAATATCATTCAATCTTTCGGGAAGAAATACCAATTCCGGGATTTGAAAGACCTTCACTATTAATTGACCCGAAGACAAATAAATTCAAGTTGTATGCTTGTGGACCTTGGCAGAAAGGACCTTGGTCAATAATTAAATTTGATGATGTTGATGATCTTAAAAATATTAATCCAAAATCAGCTCACCCAATTATAACTGCTCCTGAAAAAAAGTATGAAAGGGATGTTTCAGTAAAGGAGTATAAAGACCCGTTCATAATATTTGCAGAAGGGAAATATCATTGTTTCGTTACAGGTTATATTAGAAAGAATGAGAGATTATTTCATTTTATAAGTGATGATGGTGAAAATTGGAAACCGGTTGGGAATATTAATCAGCCGGTAATTGATTTGAATTATTGGCATAATTTCTTTATCCGTCCTGCTTCTGTTTTGCCTTTGGGTATTGGCTACTTATTTATTTATGAAGGTTCCAGTACACAATGGTATGATCCGGTTTATAATATTGGGACAGGTTTGGGTTTTACTTTTGATCTAAATAATATTTTTGATTTAACAACTGAATCGCCCTTATTGCTGAGTAGTACTCCGGGAGAGTTTTATACTTATAGATATTCTCATTGGATGTGGGTAAGTGGTGAGATTTGGGTATATGCCGAAGTTGCAACTCCCAACAATTCACATGAAATCAGATTAACTAGATTAAAAGTCAATTAAGAACTGAGTATTATTATTTTCGAAAACTATTCTTTAAAGTATAGTTAAGTTCTTAGGAGATAAAAATTTGTTTAAAATTGGAACCACGATTCTTTATCTTTTACTAATATTTAGTTGTTCAATATTTAGTCAAGACCCTCGTGAAAAAAATCATTCGATGAATATAGTTCCGTTTATTGATCAAAGTATTCAAAAATACTATGTTACATGGTCTAGTTCATCCGGTTCAAATGATGGATGGCAGCATGATATTTATAATCAAATAATTTCATTTAGTTCTACAGGTGAAATTATTTTTGATTCTGCTCCGCATAGATTTATTGGAACCGGTAATGATGAAGCACAGGAACCGGTTAGTGTTTCGATTAATCCAAAGAATAGTACAATGATTTCTGTTTGGGAGGATGGTAGTGGTTCAACGGTTGATATACGTGGACAAATGCACAAACCCGATGGAACGATTATAAGAGAGAATTGGATTATTGCGGGTGGAAATGATTCTCAACATTCTCCGGATGTTGTTCATTTAGATGGAGTATTCTTAGTTTCACTAACGGATGAAGCTCCACCTGCTCAAACATCAATGAACGAAATTAGAATCTTAGATGATGAAACAGGTGAACAAATTTCTTCATTTGAACTATCACCACGTAATGAAGACAATTGGTGGGCAGTAAGTACTTCTAACAATAAAAATATTGCATTTGTAGGATGGGGGAACGGTGAAGATTTTTTCGGCTCTGTTATTAAGATTAATGCTGATACTGTTTTAATTACACCTGAAAGATTCTATGTCTCTAATATATACCAATACTATTACAGCGTTGCCTGGTTGGAAAAATATGATAAGTTTATTGCTGTTGTAAAAGTGAATAGTAAGTCTGTTGTATGTTTAATTGATACGAATGGAGTTAGAAGTAATTTTACATCTATTCCTAATGCTCCGATTACAAGGGAAACTGAATTAGCTGTTAGTTGGAATGCTCAAGAAAATGTGTATAATATAATTTATACTTCAGGTTATAATAATCTATCTGTTCTAAAAGTGACTAACAGCAAAATTACTTTGACACAAATAATTAGTAATGTTTTAGAAAATGCTAATTGGCCCACTACTGGTATTGCCTGCCAATTTGTACATTCAATAGAAGGAAAAGATTTATGGGATTTAGATAAACGATTGTTTGTTGCATACAATAATGAGAATTCAAATAATGCAGTTTATCATCTTATAAATATTGGTGATTTAACAAAAGTTAAAAGTACAAAACAGAATATACATTCGGAGAAAATAAAACTTTATCATGCTTATCCCAACCCTTTTAACCCATCTGTGATGATAAGATATAGGATACCCATGCGAGATAAAGTTTCATTGCGAATTTATAATGTACAAGGAGAATTAATAAAGATTCTGAAAAATAATATAATGCCTCCTGGAGAATATAATGTAGTATGGAATGGAGAGAATTCGCAAGGAGCTAAAGTGGGTTCTGGAGTTTATATAATAAGGCTCATATCAGGAAATTTTGTAAAATCAAATAAAATAATATTTCAAAAATAGAGAGGACATAATGCGTATACGAAAATCTGTTTTATTTATTTTTACCATTTCAACGTTATTTATTAACATACAATGTATTGGACAAGAGAAAGTTAAGTCTACTGCAATTTGGGAACCTGTTCCAAAAGTAGTAACTCCGGGAATAGGAACTGCTCCTCCTTCCGATGCAATAGTTTTATTGGATGGTACTAACCTTGATGAATGGGAAAGCACAAAAGGAGGTAAGGCTAAATGGAAACTGGAGGACAACGGTATGACAGTGGTTCCAAAATCCGGAAGTATACG
>JAJRZB010000054.1 GCA_024275455.1 Bacteroidota bacterium
AAAAAAATAATACCTAAAATTTTATCAGAGTCAAAAAAAGATCCGATTATTATTATTCAAGGAGATCATGGTCCACAGCTAAAAAATGAAAATAAAATTATGGCAAGAATGCATATTTTTAATGCATTTCATTTGCCGGGAAATGATAAAAACTTTTTATATGATTCGATTACACCGGTAAATACTTTTAGATTAATTTTTAATCATTATTTTCATACTGATTTTAAACTTTTAGAAGATAAAAGCTATTATACAGAATATAAAATTCCATATAATTTTGTTGATGTTACAAATGCTGTATCTCAAAATTATTAGCCAATGATAAAGTTAAATTAATCAAATTTTATGGTTAATTTTAATTTTTTATTAATTATTATATAAAAACATACGGGGGTAGATTAAATACATATGTTACCAAATTATTCTACAGTTGTTAAAATATTGTTGCTTATAATTCTCTATTTTATAACATTAACAGTTAATTTTGCTCAACAAAGTCTTGATGATTTATTTTATCAAGAAAATGTTACCGAGATTTTTAAGAATTCCAACAATATACAAAATAGCACTTCTGTCAATAATATCCTTACAGCAGATTCTTTACTTATTCTTCCACTTGGGAACTCTATAACATTTGATAAACGTTCAAACGATACAAGATTGGATGAGGATAAACCAGGATATAGATTACCACTTTATGACAGTCTTTCTCAAATAGGATTAAATTTCGATTTTATTGGAAGTGAAAAATCTGGATGGAATTTTTTACCAATCGGTTATGAAGATAATGCTGGTTTTCCAGGTATTAAGGATAATGAATTAGCTTCCCTTTTAGAGACCGGGGTTAGAAATCAGCCACCTGACTTTAACAATGATACCTTAACATTAGGACCTTACTTAGAAACCTACTTACCAGATGTAATATTATTGCACATTGGAACAAATGGAAACCAATATACTGATGGAACAAGTGCGGCTGATATTGAAAATATTCTTAACGAGGTTGATAGAGTAGAAAATTTATATAATAAGAATATTTATGTTGTTGTTGCAAAAATAATAGATCGTGTTCCTAACGAAACATATGTAACAGAATTTAATTATAATGTTGATTCTATGGTTACAGATAGAGTTAATAATCCTGCAAACCCATCTTATCCTGATAAATTATTTGTTGTAGATATGGAAGACAGCGCTAAAATTATTTATGCAATAGATTCTATGGGAACAGTGGGAAATGGAATTATAGGAGATATGAATGATCACCTTCATCCTAATGATAAAGGTTTTGTAAAAATGGCAAATGTTTGGTTTAATGCAATTAATACGTTATTTCCCAATCCTATTACAGTAGTAAATCAACCTACCGATGTTGAAACTTTCAGTGGTTTAACAGCAACCTTTTCAGTAAATGTTATTTCAACCGATTCAGTAACATTTCAATGGAAGAAAAACGGGGAGATAATTCCAGGAGCTAACGATTCAGTATTTACTACTTTACCATTGTCAATTACTGATAATCTTTCCCAATATATGTGTGAAATATATAGTAACTATTACACGGTTAAAAGTGATACAGCGACTCTTTTTATATCCGATTCAACTTCCAGAATTACTACAAATTTAGTTGCAGAATACAATTTTGAAGAAGGCAGTGGAAATATAGTAACTAATAAAATAATAGAAAATTCCAATTTAGATCTAACAATAAGGGATGTTTCAGCTGTAAATTGGGTTCCTTATGGCTTAGAAGTTAAGAATAATACGGGTATTTTTACTAATTTGCCGGCAAAAGAACTTTACAACAAAGTTATAGAAACAAATGAAATAACTTTAGAGGCTTGGATAATACCCGACAACGACACATTAGTTGGTCCGGCTAGAATTATTACATTTTCTGAAAATACCGGTGCAAGAAACTTTACACTTGGACAAGAATCTGATAGTTTTGAAGTTAGATTAAGAACTACCGAAACTACCAATAATGGTAAACCGGCCGTTTTTTCAACTAAAAATTCAGTTACAGATAGTTTATTACACGTTGTTTATACAAGAAATAATGTTGGAGAAGTGAAATTATTTATTAATGGAGAATTAAATTCTACCGACACAGTAAACGGAGATTTTTCAAACTGGGATTCTACTTACTTTTTTGGTTTAGCAAATGAAACAACCGAAGATAGATTATGGCTTGGCAAATTCTATCTGGCCGGGGTATATAACAGAGCACTAAGTCCGTTTGAAGTCTTGCATAACTACAATATAAAATTTAACGGATATAATGAACTATTAGCACACCCAACAAATCTTGCGGCTTCAGTTGTAAATGATACAAGTGTTGTTTTAACATGGGAAGACAACGAAACCATGGAACAAGGATATATTATTGAAAGAAGATCAACTCTTGCAGATTCAACTTTTTATATTCTTGATTCTGTTGCTGCCAATACTGTTGAATATATAGATAATTATCCTAAATATTATTCTTCATATGTTTATAGAGTTAAAGCGTATAACAATTTTACCGAATCACAATATTCAGCTCTAATATTGGTTGATGGTATAGTTACAAGCATTCAAGATAACTACACAATATCTTCATTTCAGTTATATCAAAACTATCCGAATCCATTCAACCCATCAACGAAAATTAGTTTTTCATTACCAAAGAAAAGTGAAATTCAGCTAAAAATATTTAATACACTTGGACAGGTTGTAAAAATTATTTACAATAACGTAATTAAATCACCGGGAAAATATTCGGAAATATTTGACGCCCATTCGTTTGCATCCGGTGTTTATTTTGTTCAAATAGTAGCCACTCCTTTAGACGGATCACAAAAATTTATCAAAATTAATAAGGCGCTTTTAATTAAATAATACCAGTTTTACATATCATTTTTATAAATAAGTATAATTACTTTCAGAGAGAAACTCTTATTAAGAGTTTCTCTTGTGTTTTAAACAGTTTTTCTTCTTTTTTGTATTGAAATTTAAGTATATAAGTATAATCTTTAATAACTATAAAATTTATATATTATAAATCTAAATGAATAATCGCATAATTTAAAAAATTTTACTTATTACTTAATCTTCATTTTTTATTTTTTTTATCGAAAATAATATGTGAATTTCACTATTAATATTTTCTAAAAGGTTTTCTTGATAACTCTTAATCAAATAAATAAAATCATTGTTTTTTTTATTACAGGAATAATTTTACAGTTATTTCTAAGTGCTATAATTTATCCAACTGATTCATTAAAAAAAATTAATGGTTCTACAATAAAAATTTTACCGTTAGGTAATTCCATTACTTATGATACAAGAAGTAATGATACCCGTATTGTAGGTGATAAAGCCGGATATAGAGCACCTCTTTACAACTTATTAAAAAACGCAGGGTATAAATTTGATTTTATCGGAAGTGAGCATTCCGGAGGTAATTTTCTCCCTGCAGGATATGATGAGCATGGGGGATTTCCGGGTATTACAGATGATGAATTACTCTATCTTTTGAAAACAGGAGAACTTTTACAACCAGCACAAGCAATTGATAGACAAGTAACAGCAGGTCCATACCTAAATACTTATTCACCTGATATTATACTTTTACATATTGGGACAAACAACAATGATGAACCGGATGGTACAAGTGCTAATGAAGTTGAAGAAATACTGGACGAAATTGATGCGTATGAAGCCTCGTCAGGTAATCAAGTAACAGTTCTTTTGGCAAGAATAATTAATAGGGTACCAAACCAAAGTTATGTAACTCAGTTTAACAATAATATTGAAAATATGGCTTTAGACAGAGTATTAAATCCTACAAACGATGCGTACCCTGATAATATTGTAATTGTGGATATGCAAGACTCTGCTAATTTTAATTATATCATTTCTCCAGACCCGAACGGCTCTCCCGGGGATATGAATGCTGCTCTTCATCCAAACAATAAAGGCTATGCTAAAATGGCAGATCAATGGTTTAAAACTTTAACAAGTATTTTACCAAACCCGCCAAAAATAACAGTGTCTCCTAAAGATTATTATACTGTAGAAGAAAGTACGGCAAAATTTTCTGTTGATGCAACAAGCAGTGAACAATTATTCTATCAATGGAAGAAGAATGGTTCAAATATTTCTTTTGCAACTAATAGAATTTTAGAATTGTCTAATGTTTCTTTATCGGATAACAACTCAGTTTTTACTTGTGCCATAACAAATATTAATGGAACTGTTATAAGTGAGCCCGCCAAATTATTTGTAAGCAGCAAATTTGAAAGAACAAAAACCGGTATTCTAGCCGAGTATGATCTTGAGGAAGGTGAAGGCAATATCATTAAAAATAAAGTTGAAATAAATTCCGGACTCGATTTAAACATTAATTCCCCGGAAACTGTTGAGTGGATATCAAAAGGAATTAAAATTAATAATATTTCAAATATTTCAACAACTTCTCCGGTAATTCCAATTAATGATTCAATAAATAGTTCTAACCAATTTTCAGTTGAATTATGGATAAGCTCATCACAAACATCTCAAACAGAACCTGCCAGAATTGTTACAATTTCAGCTAATGACAATGAAAGAAATTTTACCTTAGATCAAAAAAGTACTGATTTGGGCTTTAGAACAAGAACCACGGAAACAAACCTTAATGGTTTGCCGGAATTTAATTCTCAGTCAAGTGTTATTGAAGATAATTTAATGCATATTGTATTGACAATGAATAATGAAGGATATGAAAATATCTATATAGATGGAATTTTAAGTGCCAGCACCTTTATTGAAGGAAACTTATCCAATTGGGATAGCAATTATAACTTGCATTAGGTAATGAATTTTCCTCTAGTAAACCTTGGTTAGGTAACATTTATTATTTAGCAATATATAAAAGAGAATTAAGCTCCGAAGAAATTCAACATAATTTTTCTTTGGGAGAAGGCGGAATT
>JAJRZB010000450.1 GCA_024275455.1 Bacteroidota bacterium
CCACCACATAATCAAGATAAGGAATGGTTAGCTGTTGATAATTCAAACTCAATTTACAGAGATAATATTTATATAGCATGGACTGAATTTGACCGGTACGGCAGCTCTAATGTAAATGACAGTTCCAGAATTTTATTCTCAAGATCAACTGATGCCGGTGAAACTTGGTCAGCACCGGTAAAATTAAGTGATGTAGGCGGTAATTGTATCGATGATGATTTAACCGTGGAAGGAGCTGTTCCCGCTGTTGGACCAAACGGTGAAGTTTATGTTAGTTGGTCGGGACCCAAATGAATAGTTTTTGATAAATCTTTGGACGGTGGTAAAACTTTTGGCAAAGATGTTTTTGTAACAGATCAACCGGGCGGATGGGCTTTTGATATTCCGGGAATATCAAGATGTAACGGAATGCCAATTACTGCGTGTGACATTAGTGAATCTCAATATAGAGGTAATATTTATATTAATTGGTCGGATCAAAGAAACGGAAATAATAACACCGATATTTTCTTTATTAAATCGGTAGATGGTGGCAATACTTGGGGAGACGTAATAAAAGTAAATAATGATAATACCGAAAGACATCAATTTTTTACATGGATGAGTGTTGATCCGCTTACAGGATATATTTACATAGTTTTTTACGATAGAAGAAATACTACTCTTAATGAAACCGAAGTTTATATTGCAAGATCGATTGACGGCGGAAATACATTTGAAAACATTAAAATTAGCAAAACTCCATTTAATCCCAATCCTACAATATTTTTTGGAGACTATATAAATATTGCGGCTTTTAACGGAATGATAAGACCAATTTGGATGAGAATGGATGATGACAAGTTAAGTGTTTGGACTGCATTAATAAGTGAAGAAAATCTTACAGCAACAGAAAAAAAAGAAAAAATTATCCAAGGTTTTCAACTATTTCAAAATTATCCTAATCCTTTTAATCCTTCAACCACTATTAGTTATCAAATACCTCTAAATGCTTTTGTGGAAATTAATGTTTTAGATGTTTTAGGTAGACAAATAAAACTTCTGGAAAGTAGTTATAAACCTGCCGGAGTTTATGAAATAACATTTAATGCTGAAAAATTACAAAGTGGTATTTATTTTTTTAGAATAAAATCAGATAATTTTGTAAGAACGAAAAAAATGATACTACTTAAATAGTTAAGGTTATAGTATTTCTTAAAGCAAATCACTGCCTAACCTAAATAGATTCTTTAATTTTATTAGAATCGCAAATCGAAACCTCTGAAAAATTTAAATGATTAGTTATTCTATCATTGGAAGTAGCTTGGGAGGAATAACTAATCCATAACATTTTTGATTTACAGATACTTCTTATAAATATTATATTATGTAAAAATTCATATATTTACTTCTAAGTTTTATGATGAATCGGTTAGGGGGCTATCTGATTTTCATAAAATAAAAGACATATTAATGTTTTTGAGTTTGAAGAAGAGTATTTAAAATTATTAAATATTCAATCCAAAGAAAATTCGCCACGAATTTTACTTCTTGAATATGCAGATTTTATATTTACTTTGCTTAAAGAAAATAGTGAAACATTAAAAGAAGCTTATTTTAGTGAACTTATTCAAATTATTGTTTCCCCCCTAAAAGTTTACACACCAATTGGCATTAAACCATCGGACACGGAAAAGATTTTATCAGCTACACAGTCAGCGCTAAAGTATTGCCCAAAAGAGGAGTTAATTCTCCAAATAAAACAAAGTATAAAAAGAATATCTGATGAACTTTTCGAATTGAAAAGTATTCTTAATGGTGAAGAAACAAACGAAGGAATTGATAAATTATGCTTTCCCGTTATTGAAAAAAATGTTTTAAGTAAATATAGGTCTGGAGTAATTGAGGAATTATCAATTATTCTAAATAAAAATAAAAGTTTAACCGAAATAGATTTTATTGTTTCTCCAAGTTTACCATTAATTGAAAAACGGCTGGAAGAACAGTTGCATAGTTCGTGGAATTATGCAGAAAACTTTATTAAAAAGTATACAAGTAAAAAAATACCTAATCTTGAGCTTGTAATTAAGTTTAACCATAAATATGGTATTTACGAAGGAAACTCACTGGGAGTTGCACTAACGGTTGGATTTATTGAAGTGTTGGTTAAATATTTTGATCTAAAACAAATTATTAGAATTAGTGGTAATATACTAACAACCGGTTCGGTAAACAAAAATGGAATAATAAACAGTGTATCAAGAAAGATAATAGAAGTTAAAGCTAAAACAGCATTTTACTCTAAGATTAACACCTTTGTTGTACCGGAAGAAGATAAAAAAAATGCATTAAACATTGTTGAAGGAGAGAAAAAATATTATCCTAAAAGAAAGTTAACTATTATAGGAGTTGAGAGAATCAGCGATATATTAAATAGAAGGGATTTAATTGAATTTAAGAAACAAAATCCTTTGCTATGGGGTACTCGTAGATTATTAAAAAACAAAGTTGCAGTAGTTCTTTTAGCAACATTCCTTTTATTTTTAGGTTGGACGTACTTAAAAAATATTGATAATAACCCTCACCATATTGATTATACTTCAAATGCGTATGTAGTAAAAAATAAATTTAATAATTTCCTTTGGGAAAAGAAATCAGCGAACAATCTTACCGATTATGCTTCAGCATTATTAAGGAATGATTATAAAATTATTGATTATAATGATGACGGATTAAATGAAGTATTATTTATAGACCCAACGAATAGTGAAGTAATACTTTTTAATAATCTGGGTAAAATAATCTGGAAGTATAAATTTAATTATCAGAACCTTTCAACTAAAGAGGAAATTTTTACTAATTCATTTTCATCTTCCAAAATTCTTGGAATAACTAATATTGATGATAAAAAAACAATTATTGCCTA
>JAJRZB010000451.1 GCA_024275455.1 Bacteroidota bacterium
ATTATTAAAATTTGTGATTTAATGTGTGATATTCATCCGGAAATAAATAGAGATTTATTAATTACCGGAGCAATTTTACACGATTTTGGTAAAGTTGAAGAATTGGATATTTCCTCCGGTTTCAATTATACCGATAAGGGAAAACTAATTGGACATATTGTAATTGCAGCAAACATTGTAGAAAAAATTAGCTCGCAAATAAAAGATTTTCCAAGTGATATTAAAGATCAGCTTATTCATTTAATTTTAAGTCACCAAGGTAAGTTAGAATATGCTTCACCAGTTATTCCTAAAACATTAGAAGCAATTGTGCTTTACCATGCTGATGAACTCAGTGCAAAAACAAATGCCTATAAGGGAGCTATTCTTTCTGAGAAAGATAAAAATGCTAATTGGACGAAATATTTGCCTTTGGCAGAAACCTCCTTGTTTATCCCGAAAGATTTAAATAAAGATGAATTCAGAGATACTTTATTTTAGTAATGGATAAGAAAAACAAAATGGAATTTAAGAAAGAGTTTGTTGAAAAACTTAAAGAAGCAGAATCACTGCTGTTTTTTACCGGAGCGGGAATTTCAGCGGAAAGCGGAGTGCCGACATTCAGAGGCAAAGATGGAATATGGAATAAACTAAAGCCTGAAGAATTAGCAAATTTTAATGCATTTATAAAAAATCCCGATATGGTTTGGGAATGGTATCAATACAGAAGAAAAATTGTTGAAAATGTAGAACCAAATCCTGGTCACTATGCAATTGCTGAATTTGAAAATTATTATAAAGTAGATGTTGTAACTCAAAATGTTGATAACTTACACAAAAGAGCCGGAAGTACAAGTATAGAAGAATTACATGGTAGCATAGTACGAAACTTTTGTATAGATTGTAAAACTTATTACTATGATCTTGATGAAGAATTTGAAAATAAAGTTCCAAAGTGTAAAAAATGTAACGGTTTAATTAGACCCGATGTTGTATGGTTCGGGGAAAGCTTAAGGGGAGATGCGTACCCGAATAGTGAACAAAAAGCTAAAAGTTGCGATATATGTTTTGTTGTTGGAACATCGGCAATAGTTTATCCGGCTGCATATATTCCCATTACAGCCAAAGAGTATGGAGCTTATATTGTTGAAATAAATCTTGAACCAACCGAATTAACACCCCATATAAATTATTCAATTTTTGGAAAATCCGGTGAAATTCTACCGGAAATTTTACGGATAGTAAAGGATAGAAATCACAATTAAAATGTTTTTATTCATTACATTTCAGTTTATTATATTTATTAAACATGAAACTAAATCATATAACAATAATATTAATACTTTTACTAACTAATCAAATCTTTGGTCAAGCCAAAAATTCGAATTCCGGATACTTTTCTTTACACGGCGGGAATTATTTAATTTTATCAGATAATTATAAAACTCTATACGGACCAAGACCGGCATTTGTTTTGGGCGCTTCAATTGGTGTGTCGGTTACATCCCGCTTCATACTGCAAGGATCAGCATCTTATATTTAAAAAGAAGCAGAATATATTCCTGATAATAATTTAGAGTTACAAGAAAACAACTTATTAAAGCAACTTATTTTTGATGTTGGTCTTGAGTTTAATGTTTTTCCTCAAAGTATTGTTAATATTTATTTGCAAGGTGGTTATTCAATTGCAGTTATTGATGAAGAAAGAAAAAATACTGCCGGAGCTTTTATTTATGAAATTGAAGGGACCGGGAACTCAGGAGCATATGGCGGAGCAAATTTAGAGATTAATTTCTTAAAAAGTCCGGTATCTCTTTTTGCCAAGTATAGGTATTATTTTTCATGGAAACCGGTTTTAGAATTTGATGAAACTTATAAAGCGCAGAAAATTAGTTTTGGAATTCGGTTGTATTTTGCTGAAAGATGGTGAAAAAAATGTAAAATAAACACTTTCCTAAAAAACTAACATTTAAAAATTATAATTCATCCTCCGATAATAAATTGATAAAACGGAGGAATAATGGCAATTATTTGGCGTAAAGAAATGAGTGTCAATAATGACGCAATTGACCATGATCATCATTTTATGGTAAATTTTCTTAATACTGTTGAATTAGCATTGCAAACACCTCAGGAAAAAGATATCCTTCTCGAAGTATTTGAACAATTGTATGACTATTCGGTATATCATTTTAGAAGAGAAGAATCAATTCAAAGAAAAATTGAATATCCGAGTAGTTTGAAACATAAAAGTTCGCATGCTAATTTGTTAAAACAATTAGAAGAGTTAAAGTTAAAAATAAAAAAAAGTAAAAGCTCTGA
>JAJRZB010000452.1 GCA_024275455.1 Bacteroidota bacterium
TCATTTCAATATTTTTCAAGTTGGTAAATTTAATTACATTATTTATAATTAAATAGAAAAACTATAAAAATGATCATCTATTTTTTGGTTAACCAACTTTTCAATTTGGGAGCGGTAACTAATAAATTCTGAGGATTCCAGAAGCTTATTATCTCTTTCTACCGGAAGGTCTATTTTAAGCTCACCAATTATTTCACCGGGACTTTTTTTCATCAAATAAATTTTATCAGATAGTAAAATCGCTTCGGAAATATTTGTTGTTCCAAGAAGAATGGGTATAGATTTTTCCAAAAATACTTTTCTTACCAGGGAATATATTTCTTTTCTAGTAACAGAGTTCAGATTATTAAACGGTTCATCAATTACAATTAAATTTGGGGAATGAGCTAATGCTCTGCCAAGGGATATTCTAAATCTAAATCCTTCACTCTTATTATGAGGATAGTGATCTTCGTAACCCACTAAACCTATTAGAGCAATAATTTCCTTTATCTCCAAATCACTCATGTTAGAATGGAATTTAATATTTTGCTTTACATTAAGCCAAGGGAATGAAGCCGGTTCCGACGGGATATAAATTATTTTTCCGCTTCTTTCAACTGTTCCGCTCGTCGGCTCATCCAAGTTTGCAATAATTTTTAACAACGAAGTTTTCCCGGAACCTTTTGGAGACAATATAGTAACCACTTCATTCTTTTCTAAGTTAAGAAATACATTTTCAAGTAAATGAATTTTGTACCCTACTTGATCAGTATATATTTTAGAAATATTATCTGTCTTAATTAAAAAAGAGTTCATTTAAGTATCCCAAAAGAAAAATTTTGTTTTTATTTTACTAAGCAGAAATTCACCTAGAACTATAAATAATACAACAACTAATATTATTAAAATCACTACACTGATATCATTATATTTAACTGCTAATCTAAAAACATTACCAATGCCATCTGTTTTACAAATAAATTCATAAATAATTGCATATGACCATAATAAAATATGAGATTTTTTAATTTCAGAAAAAACATAAGGTTGTACAGATTTCCAGATTACATCTGTAATTATTTGATTATCATTCAGTTCTAAGCTTTTTGCTGAATCAATATATTCTTGATTAACTGAAAGGGCACTTTTAATTAAAGCTGTTTTTAAACTAGCTGAAATCAATATTATAATAAATAAAATTTCACCCCAGATTGAATCGGCAAACCAGAGATTAAATAGAAAAATAAATAACACCAGTAAAAAATATTTTGAATAATCCAGAAGGTGTTTTATTGCAGGAAGAAAATTTGCTGTTTTTATAATTAATTTGCTGCTGAATTTAAGCAGGAAATATGCAACTAATAACGAAGTATATATAATTGAGATTGTAAACATTAATGAATCAAAAAACTTATAGTCTTTGAATAAAGACGGCACTGATTCTATTAAGATTGATGGTCGGGGAAACAATTGATTTATTGGCAAGACAAATTCAAAAAGCAAAATATAAACAAACAACAATACAGTCAGTAAAGGTAAAACAATTTGTAACCCGCTATTTTTAAGATATTTGTTATTCATTCAACTTTACTTTTAGA
>JAJRZB010000453.1 GCA_024275455.1 Bacteroidota bacterium
CCGGAAAGCTGGCCTGTTGGCGGGTTCCCTGATGTTCTGCCAAATTATTATTATAAAACGACTCAAGATTACAATGCAAGAAATAAAACAGTTTCACCCGGACTTTCGGAAATACCTTTGCCGAAAGATGAAACCGGTTGGCCAGGTGCAAGACCAGACGGTAGTAAAATTGGTGAGCAAGAAAGTTTTTCAGTAAGTTATTCAATTGATCATTTGGCCGAAGTTCCTCCGGAAAGATGGTTAACTTTACAAACAATAACACGCGGGTTTGCTTGGAGTGCAAAATTTTATGAGGATTTTATAGTATGGATGTTCATTGGAAGAAATATTGGACATACACCAATTACCGATGCATACTTTGCAGTTTGGAGCGATTACGCTTTTATAGCTTCGTTTAATCCTCCTAATCCTTTTGGTGACGATGGCGATGTTTGTTATTACGATAGAGAAAGGCAGTTTGCATATAGTTGGGACAGAGACGGATTTGAAACATCACCTTTAGGAGGTGAAATGAATGCGGAAGATATTGCATGGGCTGGTACAGTTGTGCTAAAAACACCAACAGGAGATGATGGTAAAGAGCTTGGTGTTACAGGTTATGATGCGGTTTCTAATTATAATGCCCAAACAACAAATATAGGAAACGGCGCTAGGAAAAGGGAGTTCTATGCCTACAATTTAGCAAATAAAAATGATCCTCGTGATACTGATGGTGACGGAATATGTGATACTTTTGACGGTAAAGATTATTTTGAAGCTGATAGTGAACCTGTTCAAATACTCTCATCTGGTCCATTTACTTTAGAACCCGGAGAAATAGATACGATGATTATCGGTACAGTTTTCGGAGTTTCAAAATTAGATTTATTTAAGAATGTTGATGTATTAAGGCAATTATATAAAGAAAACTGGGCTGTTTTAGTTCCTCCTCCGGCACCTAAGGTAAAGGTGATTTCCGGAGATACTCAAGTTGAACTAATTTGGGATAGAGAAGCTGAAAAAGATTCATTATTTGAAGGATATAGAATTTATAAATCTCTTGATAATGGTGTAACATGGGGGCAGCCTATTAAAGATATTTATGGTGATATTATTTCTTTTAAACCACTTGAAATATTTGATCTGGTTAATGGAATTACCGGTACAAATCCTTTAGTTCCGGGATTTAGTCTTGGCCAGGATGTGGGGTTAGAGTCTCTTAGAAAAGTAATTAATGGGGACACTGTTAATTATTATAAAGATGTTAAAGTTAAAAACGGATACAATTATCGTTATGCAGTTGCAGCATATACAAGAGGAAGTAACATAAAACCGCCTTTGGAAAATTCAATAGCAAATGATCCGAGTATTGAAGGTGACAATACAGTTGCTGTTACTCCTAATGCTGCTATTGCAACTGAAACAATGAATAATATTAAAGTAGTTCCAAATCCATATAAGGCTTCAGCTGAGTGGGAATCTCAACTTGGAATTAGAAGAGTTGATTTCACAAACTTACCTGTAACTTGTACAATACATATTTATAATGTTGCGGGAGAAAAGGTTCGTACATTAATACATGAAAATGGTCAAAGTACAGAATCATGGGATTTACTTTCAGACGATAATCAAGAGATAGCTCCCGGTTTATATTTTTATTATGCTAAAAGTAAATTAGGTGTTAAAACCGGAAAGTTTGTTCTAATACAATAAGTGAATATATAAAAAATAGTTATTCCAAAGCCCAAGTTTGAGTTGGAGAGAATTTTTAATTGCAAAGAGTTAAAAAGTATTTCCTCAGGTGAAAAA
>JAJRZB010000454.1 GCA_024275455.1 Bacteroidota bacterium
AGCTCTGAAGTTTTAGGAATGATATAATAAAGTACATCCATTATAGAATTAAAGGAGGAGCTATTAATAAATAACGAAATACTCTCTCTTGCATTTAGAATTGGCGACAAAATAAAAAATATTAAGTATGAAAGCATCATTGCAAGCACTGAACTTTGGGTTAAAATTCCTACTAAAATTATTAAGGAATATAAAGTTGCAAAGGTAAAAGTTATTGTCAGAATACTATATAAAAACGATAAATCCCAAATAGCAAATTTAAACCCGATTAAAACCCATATTGAAATAATTAAATAAGCAATATTGAAAAACACAATTAAGACTCCACCTAAAAATTTACCGAGAATTAACTGCCACCTGGAAACCGGTTTAGAAAGGAGCAAATCCACGGTCCCCTTTTCCAACATATTGGGAATAAAACTGGAAGCCGAAAAAATTGAAAGAAACAATCCGCCACCAAAGAGCGGTGCAACAATAAATAGTTTCAATCCTTTAACCAATTCGGTTGCCATACTCATCATCGGGTCATTATTTGCACTAACTTGAACAAGGTCATCTAATGATACAAATGCAAATAAAGCTGCAAAAACCAAAATAACAAATGAGGATATGGCAAAAAAAGCTACAATAATTTTCCTTGATAATGCTTCTCTAATAGTGAAATTTGAAATTGTTAAAATATTTTCCATAATTAATTGTTCTTCTCGGTTAACGATTTTATAAATAAGTCCTCTAAAGATGTTTTCTTTTGATTAACACCAATAATATTAATTTCGGCTTTTCTTAATTCGTCCATAAAATTATTTAGATCATTATTGTTACTAATTTCAAGCGTTAGGAGATTGTTATTAATTTTCATTGTGAATTTTTTCTGTAATAAATTAACCAAATCCCCAGACAATGGTTTTTCGGTTTTTATCTCACAAATTTGTTTATTAACGGTTAGTTCATCAACAGTACCAAATTTTACAAGTTTTCCTTCATTAAGAATAGCAACTTTGTCGGATACCATTTCCACTTCAGATAATAAATGACTATTAATAAATATGGTTTTACCCTTATTTTTAAGGTCTATTAAAATATCCCTTATTTCTTTTCTGCCAATCGGATCAACCCCATCGGTCGGTTCGTCAAGAAAAATAATTTCCGGTTCGTGAACTATTGCCTGAGCTAAACCTAATCTCTGCATCATTCCTTTTGAATATTTTTTAATTTTAACCTTTCTCCATTTTTCCATCTTCACTAATTTTAGAACGTTTTCAACTTGAGGTGAATTTTTGCTAATGTTAAATCCATTTAGTTTAGCATAATAAACTATAACTTCTTCACCGGTTAAGTAATTCGGGAATTTATGGTTTTCCGGGAGATAGCCAATACTTTTTCTTATCTCGTAATTAGAAATATTTTTATCTAAAATTTCTGCGGTTCCACTTGTCGGGAAAACAATCCCCAAAAGAATTTTTATTAATGTTGTTTTACCTGCTCCATTTGGTCCGAGCAAACCAAAAACAATACCTCGCTCTATTGAGAATGATACATTATCCAAGGCTTTAACTTGATTCTTATTAATTGACCTGGTTTTATAAATTTTAGTAAGATTCTTAATAATAATTGAATTTGCCATAATTAAATTACATGCCTTTTCTTAAATAAATATAGTGCAACAAAATTTGCTATAACTGCAATTCCAAGCAAAATTATTATATAAGGGAAAAATATCTCCGACAAAGATGCATCCCTCCATAATACTTGTAAAAATGCCTCAACTGACCAATAAGTCAATGTAAACTTTGAAATAAACTGCATCCAATCCGGGAATAAAGTTACTGGGAACCAAGAACCACCCAAAGCGGACATAATTAATATAAATAAAGTAGCAACACCATTAGCTTGTGCAAGACTTTTGGTTGAAGCAGTAATAATCATCCCAAATGCAACTGCAGCAGCAGCTGAGACAAGTATTACAATAATTAAATTAAAGAAATTAGTAAAAATATCAACTTCATAAAGAAAATATGCAAATAGAAATAATACTGAGAGCTGAACAACACCCAGAATTATTGAGTAAATATACTTAGCCCATAAAAAATCATTTTTAGATACCGGCATACATAACAGTCTTTTTAATGTCCCTTCCTGCTTTTCTTCAAATATTGAAGTAGCAGCACCTGTCAGAGTAAAAAGAAGAAACATAATTGCCCAACCTCCTACTATTCTTGTAACACCAGGGTTTTTAACCTCTTGACCTACCAGTTGTTCTGAATCAAATTTTATTATACTACTTACAAAATCAAATTCACTTTTTGAATTTGTTTCAGATGTATCTGTCACCATCATATTAATATCAAAATTTGTCATCGATTCCAATACTTCATCCTCATCTACACCAAAATAACTGCTCATCATTTCAGCAACATCAGTATTAAAAGAATCAGCTTTAATATCGCCAAGAAAAGATTTTGCCTCCCTTTGCAGTAATAAAGGAAGGATTTTCGGCATTTTTGTAAATATTGTTTTCTGAATTGTTCCCTGTATAAGTTGTGACTCAATTTCATTTCTCGGATCATAATAATATTTAAAATTAAGTGCCGCTGATGTATCTGAGAAAAAGTCAGACGGCATTACAAGTGCAGCCGGATATTTACC
>JAJRZB010000455.1 GCA_024275455.1 Bacteroidota bacterium
AAGAACATCCCGCAAAGGAAGCTGCTAATAAAGAACACCCGGAGCATCCAGAACATCCTACAAAACATAAAAAAGCTCATTTAACTATAGACGAATTTGCTTCTGCAGTTGATGATTATGTAGCAGTTCAAACAGAAAATTCCGATGGATATTTTTTGGTGGAAGACTCTGAAAATGGAAAGACACTGAAATGTAAACTGAAAAAAATTCACAAAGAAAGATTAGCCAGTTTAGGCGATAATGAATTTTTTGTCTGTGCCGATTTTGAAGCTACCGATGGAAACACTTATGATATTGATATTTTTATGCAAGGAACATCGAAAGATGACTTAAAAGCTACCAGAACTCTTGTACATAAAGATAACGGTACACCGAGATACTCTTGGTACGAAGAAGACGGAGTTTGGAAAACAAAAGAAGCTGAAAAAAAATAAAAATATAATTAAACCTCTGAAAAAATTAATAAAGTACTCTTCAGAGGTTTTCTAAATAATTTTTTCTTTATAAATTAAATTAAACCAAGGTAATTAAGCGTGAGAACTAAGTTTTTAACAATATCAATTTTAATAATTTTATTATTGGTTTCTATATTATTTTTAGCAAATACTTCAAATAATGTAGACCAACAAACCAGAAAGTTTAGTTTTACTTATTCGGTTAATATTCCATCTATGCCGGAAGGTTCCAAGGATTTGGAGATTTTTATTCCAATTCCCAAGAATGATAACCATCAAAATATTTCCGATTTGGAAATCACTACAAATGTTGATTACAAAATTGTTAACGACCCTGAATACAATAATAAATTAGTTCATATTAATTTGTCACAAAATATTCCTGACTCCATTAAAATGGAGGTAAGATTTATTGTTGAAAGACAATTATATACTTACGGCAATTATTCTTTAGATACAAATTTAATTGATAGATTTTTAATGCCGGATAGCTTAGTACCGATTGACGGAATAGTTGAAAAAGAAGCCAAAGAAATTATTAAAGAAAATAATTTACCGGAAATTAAAAAGGCTGAGTTACTCTACAAACATGTTGTTGATACTATGACTTACGATAAAAAAACCAACCCGGGTTGGGGCAAAGGTGATGTTTTATATGCTTGTGATGCACGAACCGGAAACTGTACTGATTTTCACTCACTTTTTATCGGATTAAGCAGGGCTGAAAAAATTCCGTCACGTTTTGTAATCGGCTTTCCGATACCTGAAAATAAAAAAGAAGGTAAAATTTCAGGCTACCATTGTTGGGCAGAGTTTTATGTAAAGGAAAAAGGATGGATTCCCATAGATGCTTCAGAAGCATTCAAAAATCCACAAAAGCAGGATTTCTTTTTCGGTTCACTTGATCCAAATCGTGTTTCCTTTACAATAGGGCGAGATATCCCTTTAAAAACCGGAAACGGACAAGTTAAAAAAGTAAATTACTTAATTTATCCTTACGTTTTAATAAACAATGAAAACTTTAACCATTTTCAAACCGAATTCTCTTTTAAAGATTTAAATTAGCTAAAGTGATTTTTAATAAACGAATTAAAGAGTAAATGAGATTTTCATTTACTCTTTATTATTTTATCGAATTGAAACTTCTAAAACTTGGATCCGAATCTTCATCATAGGTTTTTTGTGATCCAGATCAAACCCCAACTTAACTTTTATTTTATATACCGATAATACGTTACCAATAAAGAATCACTAAAATAAAAGAGATTTTAATGTATATGAAAGAAAGTCAAATTGAAAATAATAAAAGTATTGCGGCATCATTTATAAGTTGTCCTCCGCAACTTAATTCAGGTTCTTTTATGGAAAAATTTCAGGAAGCGATTCAGCAAAAAAAAGCAGATGAAAATCCTTTTTCTCTTTTCAAAAGAAATGATATCGATGTTTTGATAATAAAGATAAATCATGTTACTGTAACAGTTAATGAAGCTAAAAAATTAAAAGAACTTTTAGCAATTTCACTAAAAAAGGAGAATAGGAATTTTATTATAGATTTAAGCAATACACATGTAATTGATTCAACATTTCTGGGTGCGGTAATTTTAGGTCTTAAAAAGATAAATCAGATTGGCGGAAAATTAGCAGTTGTTGCTGATCCGATGAAATTAAAGATTTTACATTCTTTTACTGAACTTTATAAGGTTCTCAATATACAATCAACTCTGGATTCAGCTGTAAAAGAATTTATTTAACCTACTTTATGGAAGCTAACCTGTTTTTATTATCAAAAAGTCTTAAATCTTCAAAAATAAAGTTTCTCGGGTTTAATGAAACTCCGTTATGTCTTACTTCGTAATGGAGATGCGGACCGGTGGAAAGATTGCCGGAATTGCCCGATAATGCAATCACTTCACCTCTTTTAATCTTTTGTCCTCTTTTAACTTTATATTTTGATAAATGTGCATATAAAGTTTCATATCCAAAGCCATGACTAATTCTAATTACCTTACCATAACCGCCTTTTCTACCGACATAGGTTACTACACCATCGCTTGGAGCAATAATTTCTGCTCCTGTATTAGATAAAAAATCCAACCCATGGTGCATTCTTCTTCGTTTTAAAATCGGATGGTATCTCATTCCAAATCTGTCGCCGATTGGCGCGCTTACAGGTTTTATAGCCGGTAGTATATCAAATATTTTCTTATTTTCTTCAAACTTATTTACTATTTCTTTGTAGTTAGCAGTTTCTAATTTTAACGTAGTGTCTATATCATTAACTAAATTATATACGCTGCCAAATTTTTCTTCTTCTTCTTCATAATTAATACTGTTATTGAATTCATTGCCACCAATACCGATTTCACCTTCTATACCATCCAGAGGCATTAAGTTTACAGCTAACCTCAGTGAATTTGTTTCTTTTGAAATTTTAGCAAACTTTTTACTTAATAATTTATATTTATTCTTAAGAATATCTAATTCTTTTTGAAGTTGCTCATCGGCAATTCTTTTTTGATTACTTAAAATAACATCTGTACTGGATTTGGATATATTAGAAATAAATACTGCTATTAAAGAAATAAATAATCCAAATGCAACCAAGCTAATTATTGCCTTTGGAATAAAATTTTTAATCGGAACTAACTTAAGTTTTTCCGGAGAATAATAATAAAACTTCTTTATTTTCATAGGATCAGTATTTTTTGGCTTAAAAAAGAAGAACATTTAGTTAAATTCCAAAAGTTTTCTCGAAATTTTTCGTTTTTCAAGTTCATTTAAAATTCCTTTATAAAAATCCCACTCTTCAAGCCATTTTTGTGGTGTACAACATCTTAATGAATATTTCTTTTCTTTTATTTTTTGAAAAAGCTCTAAATCATATATAATAGCTCTTTTCTCTTTCTTAGCTAATGCCTTTAGCCTTTTGCGATAGAGGTGGTTAAATGTACGTTTCAAATAGATATAAGAAAAAAGCAATTGCGCATTGCTCAGTTCAGAAACTTTCCTATTTTCGGTTTTAATTTCTACTTTATACATATTGGTTTCTAGTTTATTTCTATAATATAGAAATCTACTAGACACTTTCTATGCCAAAGATCACAATTTAGAACTTTTTAAGAAATTGTTTTTTTCATCATTTTAAGAACTTTTGATTTACCTCTTTTAATAATTATACCAAATAGGTGCAACAAATTTTTACAATAATATATTATTTGCTATAACTATTTGTTTTTTAAGAAGATACAGCCAATCATTTTTATTACCCGTGCAAAATAAATTGCACGTATTTTTATGAATTTATTATCGGAAATCACAAGTTTTTTTTAATGTGATGGTCATCATTTCTTTATAATAATTAGTCAATTGATTTGCGTGTAACAAAAGTATGTTTCAAAATGTATAAAAGGTGTATGAAGTTTCGAAATTTATTTTGAGACAGATTATAATAAAACTATGAAAACCACTAGCAAAGAAAATATTTATAAGCCAGTAACTCTTAAAGAGAATCATTCTTCAAAGGAAGAGATAGTTAAAAAATCATTAATTAGTGAGTTATTACTTTCCTTAAAAAGCGGAATTTTTGCATTTGCAGTTGTTTTTACTTTTTCTATTATTTCAAAAAGTTTGGCTTATTCTTTAGGCTCTGCAAAAATTTTTGCTGTTAACATAAACGATGTTATTTTTTCTTTTTGGGCTTTTTTAATCTTTTCTTTTATTGCATTTTTACAACATTATATAACTCCTCATAAATAAAGCAAAGAGATTGGATGATTAAAGTTTGATACTATCAATCACTTATTTAACTAATCAATAACTATCCTTTTTCTATCTCTTATTCCAATTTCATTTTTTTTACCCTAATTCCAACTTTTCTTCTTCATCATTATTTTTAGATAAAAGTTAAAAATAGTTTATCTTTGTGTTTTCATTTTAATAAGACAAGTACCCGACTATGCCAGAACCAGAAGTTACTCTTGATCTTGCAATTGAGCATGGATTGACAGAGGAAGAATTTAACTCAATTTGTCAAAAGTTAAACAGAACCCCAAATTTTACAGAACTTGGTGTTTATAGTGTAATGTGGAGTGAGCATTGCAGTTATAAAAATTCAATTGCTTTATTAAAAAAATTACCGAGAGAAGGTGGGAAATTACTTGTTGGAGCCGGTGAAGAAAATGCCGGTTTGGTTGATATTGGGGATGGTCAGGCAATTGCATTTAAAATTGAAAGTCATAACCACCCTTCTGCTGTTGAACCGTATCAAGGAGCTGCAACAGGGGTTGGAGGTATCTTAAGAGATATTTTTACTATGGGTGCCCGACCAATTGCTGCTTTAAATTCACTTCGATTTGGTAAATTAACAAATCCGCGCACTAAATTTTTGTTTGAAGGAGTTGTAAAAGGTATAGCTGATTACGGAAATTGTTTCGGAGTACCAACAGTCGGCGGTGAAGTATATTTTGATGAAGTATACCAGGGGAACCCGCTTGTAAATGCAATGGCAGTAGGGATTGTAGATGTTAAGAAAACTGCTTCTGCTATAGCAATCGGCAAAAACAATCCGGTAATAATAGTTGGTTCTTCAACCGGTAGAGATGGAATTCACGGAGCAACTTTTGCTTCAGAAGAAATTAGTGAAAAGTCGGAAGCAAAGCGCCCATCTGTACAAGTAGGAGATCCTTTTACCGAAAAGTTACTACTTGAGGCAACTTTAGAAATAATTAAAAAAGATTTGATTGTTGGAATACAAGATATGGGTGCCGCTGGAATTTCTTGTTCGTCTGCTGAAATGAGTGAAAAAGGAAATTCGGGAATGGTAATAAATCTCGATAAAGTGCCACTTAGAGAAGAAACAATGACTGCTTATGAAATTATGTTATCAGAAAGTCAAGAAAGAATGTTGGTAGTAGCAAAAGCCGGCTATGAAGATGAAGTAAAAGCTGTATTTAATAAATGGGATCTTAATTGTGAAACTATCGGATATGTTGTTGATGATAATTCATTAAATGTATCATACAGAGGTGAACAAAAAGCAAATATTCCTCCTTTTGAATTAGCATTAGGCGGAGGAGTTCCGGTTTATCACAGAGAAACAAAAAAACCGGGTTATCTTGAAGAAAAACATAGTTTTGATTTTTCACAACTTCCCGAACCGGAGAATATTTCCGAAAGTTTTAGAAAAGTTTTTTCCTCACCCAACATTGCCTCAAACAAATGGGTTTATGAACAATACGATTATATGGTTCGTACAAATACTGTTGTAGGTCCCGGTTGCGATTCAGCCGTTGTTAGAATTAAGGATACAAAAAAAGCTGTTGCAATGCAGACCGATTGCAATGCCCGTTATGTTTACCTAAATCCAAAAGAAGGAACAAAAATTGCAGTTGCCGAATCCGCCAGAAATATTGTTTGCTCAGGCGGAGAACCTTTAGCCATTACAAATTGTTTAAATTACGGTAATCCTTACGATCCGGAAATTTATTGGACATTTAAGGAATCATTAGAAGGTATGGGTGAAGCGTGTAGATATTTTAATACTCCGGTAACCGGCGGAAACGTTAGTTTTTACAATGAAAGTCCTGATACCACTGTTTACCCTACACCCGTAATAGGAATGATTGGACTTATAAAAGATTCGGATAAAATAATGACATCATATTTTAAAAATTCCGGTGATAATATTTATGTAATAGGGGAAGACTTTGAAGAATTAGGCGGAAGTGAATATTTAAGTGTAATCCACAATTTAGTTACCGGCAACTCTCCAAAAATAGATTTGGAAACTGAAAAGAATCTGCATAAAATTATTCTGGACTTAATTTCTAAAAAGATAATTAATTCAGCTCACGATGTTTCTGATGGCGGGATTATTTGTTCCTTAGCAGAATGCTGTATTATTAATCAAAATAATCCAATTGGTGCCGATGTAAATATTCCGGTAAAAG
>JAJRZB010000456.1 GCA_024275455.1 Bacteroidota bacterium
AGTGCCAAAATGATTGTTTGGTTGGAATGGATTGAAGTTGAATAAAAATGATTAATATTATACTAAATGATCATTAAACTATTGATGTAGTGGTGAAAATTCACCGTAATAGGTGAATTTTCACCAACTATTTTTGATGGAAATTTTATATTTTTCAATTTTATAGCGGAGAGTTTCACGCGGTATTTTTAGTAGTCTTGCTGTTTCGCTTACATTTCCGTTACAACTATTTAAAGCTTTACGCAACAGTTTTGTTTCTATCTCACTAATAATATCGTCAAAAGAATATCTGCTAACTCTAAAATCTTCATCGCAAATCTTAATACCAAATTCTTTTGTACTATCTGCAAAATCAACTGCTAAATTTTCATGCGATATTAGAATATCTTTTTGTAAAATACATGTTCTTTCAATCACATTTTTTAGTTCGCGAATGTTGCCCGGCCATTTATATTGCAAAAGTGATTTTTGTGCAGATTCATCTAATCCGTCAATGACCTTTGAGAATTTTTGTTTATAAAAATTAATAAAATAATCTGCTAAAATAAGAACATCATTCCCTCTTTCACGTAAGGGAGGCACTTTAATTCTTAAAACATTTAGTCTATAATAAAGATCTTGTCTAAACTCTTTATCTTCAATAGCCTTATGTATATCTTTATTTGTTGCAGCAATTATCCTAATATTTATTTGTAAATCTTTACTGCTTCCTAATCTTCTTATTTTGTTATTTTCAATTACACGCAAAAGTTTAGCCTGTAGTGATAAACTCATTTCGCCAATTTCATCTAAAAAAACAGTTCCTCCATCAGCAGCTTCCAACAGACCAATTTTCTTAGATTTTGCATCTGTAAATGCCCCTTTCTCGTAGCCAAATAATTCGCTTTCCAATAAATTATCGGGTATTGATGCACAATTAATTTCTATAAATGCTTTATCTGCTCTGGGACTTAAATTATGTATTGCCGAGGCAATCAGTTCGTTGCCGCTTCCACTTTCACCCGTAATTAAAACCGTTTCAGAATCATATTTTGCATATTCGCTAATCTGAAGTTTAACTTCATTAATTTTTTCACTTTCTCCTATAATTGCTTCAATTCCTGAACTGCTTTTTTTCTGAACTTCAAGCTTTTTAACTTTGTCTTTAAGCTGCTGAGTTTCCAGTGCAAGTTTTGTAATCAGTTTAATAGCATCTGCTTTAAAAGGTTTTTTTATATAATCGTAAGCACCTAATTTTAGTGCATCTACAGCAGATTCAATTGATGCAAATCCGGTAATTATAATTACCAGTAAGTCGGGTTGATTCACTTTAATCTGTTTTAAGATATCCAAACCGTTTCTATCAGGCAAATTTATATCTAAAAAAAGCAGGTCGTACTCAAACGAATTTAGCGCTTCCAAACCGTCTTTACCGTTTTCTTTTAGATCTACATGATAGCCTTCACTATCAAAAATATTTTTCAGGTTCATTCTGATGAATTCTTCATCATCAATAACAAGTATTTTTCTCTGTATCATTTATCTTTTTATACTTTAATTTTTAGTTGGTAATTTAATTATAAATATTGCCCCACCTTCTTAACGATTAGACGCAATTATCGTACCACCATGTTCTGATATTATTGAATAAGTAATTGCTAATCCCAATCCTGTTCCGCCATCTCTGTTTGTATAAAACGGATCGAAAATACTTTGAATTTCAGCTTTATTAAATCCTCTTCCTGTATCTTCCACCTTAAGTTCAATTACATTTTCTTTGGAAATAAAATTTGATGTTATTATTAGTTTACCCCCGTTAGGCATAAAATGTATTGAGTTTACAATTAAATTCAGCAAAGCTTGTTTAATCCTTTCGGGATCAAGTTTTATTAAGGGAACACTGTTGGATAAATTATTTATAATTTCGATATTTAATTTTTGACACTGCTTTTCACTTAATAGCAGAGTACTTTTAATTAACGAGTTAATATCCGTTTTTTCTAAATCCCCTTTGGAAGGCACTGCAAATTCTAGTATTTCTTTAATTAAGTTATCCAGTCTTTCAATTTCCGAAAGCGCAGTTGTTATCATTGTAGAATATTGTTTGTTATCCTTTGCAATACTATCGTGCAAATCATCAAGGAACAAAGATAAACCGGTAAGCGGATTTCTAATTTCATGTGCAATGCCTGCTGCAAATCTTCCCAAAGAAGCTAATCTATCTATATTCCGTAATTGTTCATCAATTTTTTTTCTTTCGGTAACATCCTCAAAAATTATAATTGTATTTGTATGAATATTATTATGGTAAACTCTCGATGCATTTAAGTTCAGGTATTTTTCTTTATCATTTAATTTTACACGGATATTATAACCTTTATAAATACCTGTAGTAATTAAGCTTTCCCGGATAGGATTCATCAATTCTTCTAAATCTTCTACAAGCGACCAAAGATATTGACCAACTACCTTTTTGTTGCCTATTTCTAAAATTTCTCTTCCAGCTTTATTAATTGAAGTTATAAAACCCTTGCCGTTAGTTGAGATTACTCCGTTTATCATGTTGGAAATTATATCTTCAACAAAATTTCTTTGGGAAACCAATTCCTTATAAAGAATTGTATTTTCAATAACCCGGGCAGCTTGGTTAGCAAGAATTTGAAGTGAATTTATATCAATGTCAGTAATAGCTTCTTTCGTTCTCAATTTATCGGCGCCAAGAATTCCAATGTTTTTTTCCTTTACTTTTAAGGGGACAAAAACAAAAGAATCACTTTTAGAAATCTTTCTAATTTTTTTGTCTATTTCAGTCGCTTTGGAATAATTTTCAAAATCCTCGACAAAGATGATATTACCGGTTTTCAATACTTCGGTTTCTATACAAGCCATATTTTTAATATTATATTTTGATTGTGCAGCTTGCTTCTCTTCATCTTTAGTAAACCCAAACATTTCCTTACATTCTAAATATTTCTCTTCTTCATCCAATAAATAGAGAATTGCTCTATCAAAGTTTACAGATTCTACACAAGTTCTTAGTATATATTTTAGAACAGAATTTATTTCTAATGTAGAGCCGAGTATATTCCCTATACTCTGAATACTCTTTAATATTTTTACTTGATATTCAAGGTTAGAAGCGTAATCCTCTATGTTTTTTTGTGATTCTTGTAGTTCATTATAAGAATATAGGAGCTGGTTTCTTCCTTTTTTAATTTCTCGGGTCATTTTGTTAAAGGATGTTGTAAGCACGCCAATTTCATCTTCCCGCTTTGTGGTGATCGACAAATCAAGCTCTCCATCGGCAACTTTTTTAGAAAATTTTGTCAACTTAATAATCGGTTCGGTAAAGTGTTTGGATAAAAAATATGAGACTATCAGCGAAATTAAAAATGTACCAAGTATAAATAACAAAACATTTTCCGCAATAAAATCTAACGCTTTTTTTAAATCCCGACTAATTTTTTGTGAAGCGGTATGAAATTTTGCTATTTCAGCACCTAAGGTTACACCGCCAAAAACTCCTGTTTTAGCATAAACTCCTTTATTATAAAAGATTGGAGAAAATGCCATAATTTTTTTAATACCGCCAATATTGGTTGTAACAACAGAACCTGTTTCCATATTTAATATTTTTTGGGCAACCACGGGATAATTTTCATGAATAAAACCGGCATAATTAAGATTAAATGGTATAAATCCGTTTATTACTAACTCGGATGGAGATTCTTTTGAATAAGGAGGAATAATATTACCAAGAGTATCAACACCTCTAATATCCCAATATTTCGGATGAGTAATTATCCACCCTTCGTCATCGAACATAAATGCATAATCCCCCGACCTATAAGAGGGAAATACAGTTTGGAGATCACTATTAGGCAAAACATGTTGAGTAAATTCCATAAAATGCTGGTGATCAATACCAAACACTAAAATCCCGATTTTTTCCTTTCCATTATAAACAGGAGTCCCAATTCTAAATACTCCGTTATAAATTTTACCCCCGACAGCTTTTTCGATATTCGTTTCACCCTGCATTTGGTCTTGCATGGTTACATAAAACCCGTTTAAGTGCGAAAGATAGATCTCTCCTTTTTTTAGTTTGGTGCATTCTTCAAAATATTTTTCCGATTTGTAAGTTGTGTTAAAAGGATTCCTTATATTTTTAAGTGCTTTTTTATTTAGAATTTGAGAATCTTTTAATTTAATTAACTCATTTCCGTTTAGGTCAATAAAACTAATTTCTTTATAAACCGGAATAAAGTATCTTTTCTCTATTATATTTGTATCTTGTTTCTCTCTAATCCATATTTCACTTCTAATATTTTTATCAATTGAAATAAACTTTGATGCTGTTAATTTTTCATTACTGGTTTTTAATAAATCAAATTCACATTTTCTTAAAAATGCTTCAATATTTTTTGCAATTGTGGACGCTTGAAGCTCCAAGGTCTTTTGTGTTTTCTGATCAACAATTAATGTAGCATCTTCAACAATTTTATTACCAATCGATTGAATAGAAAGGAAAGTTAAAACTCCGAATATTGCCAGAGGTATTAGTGACAATACTAAAAAAGAGACAAGGAATTTACTAAAAATTCCAAAATACTTTGTTTTGGGTTTATCCACTTTTTTCTTAAATACTTTTATTAATTGCAGTTCAATTGGAATTATAATTTAAGAAAAATTACACACAAAATATTTAATTTATTTTGTGGTCTTTTTTTGTAATAAATTTGAGGAGGGATTTATTTTCAAATTCACCGTAGCAAAAAAGTTCGTTCTCAACAAAAACAGCTGGTACTACAACAACTTTTTTATTACTGTCTTTAATGTTATCAATTTTATAAGAAAAATTTTTATTTTTTTTCGAAATAGAATCAACTTGCGTAACAACTCTTTTACATGCTTCGCATTTTTCAGTTATATAAACAACAATAGAAACCATACACAATATTAAAAGAACGGTAATTAAAAAAATGTCAGATAATTTACACTCGTTAAATTAACTCAACCAAGTCATCCATTTTATGAATAACTAACTTACGTCTATCAAAATTAATAAGTTTCTGTTCTCTTAAATCCGTTAAAATAGAGTTTACTGTTTGTCTGCTGCAAGCAGTTAGTTTTGCTATATCCTGGTGTTTTAAGAATGGTTTTATAAAATATTCGTCACCCACTTTTTTACCATGCTCTTTTGCTAAATTAACTATAAACGAAACCACTCTTTGATGTGCATCTTTAAATACAAGTTCTTCAATTCTCTCACTAAAGTGCTTTAATTTGAATCCGATTAGTTTAGAAATTTTGAGATTAAGATCAGGATTGCTCTCCAAAAACTTTTTAAAATCATCTTTGCTTATGGCACATATTAATGATTCTTCCAAAGTAGTTGCAAAATCGCTTCTTTCATCCATATCAAGAATAGATAGTTCGCCGAATACTTCCCCGGGATTAACCAATGCAATAATCATCTCTTTGCCATCAGAAGAAATTCTTGATAATTTAACTCTCCCCTTTTTTAAAAAGAAAATAGAGTTAGACGCTTCTTGAGCAAAATAAAGAGGTTCATTTTTTGCAGTTTCACTCATTGAAGTAATTTTGTTAAGTTCCTCCATCTTTTCCTTTGAAAGACCCTCGAACAAATTAAAATTTTCTAAAAACCAAAGCTTCGATTTATCGGCCATAATTAACTCTTGTTTTGTTTGCTTTTATAATATAACTCTTTTTAGTAATTATTTATTAAAAAAATCTACGTTTTAGGGATAAAAAAATACCCTTTTTTAAGAAACTATTTGTCTTAAATCCGACAAATTCACTTATCATAATGTTTTATGTTAAGGTAGAGAAATAATGAAATACTTTATAATCATATCGCTTTTGATAATTAGTTTATCAAATATAATTTCTGCCCAAGCGTGCTGTACATCGGGTACGCCTTTACTTGGCTCTTTAGAAATGACATCCGCTCCCGCAGGTATGCTCCAAATAAGATTTTCAGGGAATTATAATTATTTAAATGATGTATTAACCAAAACTGATTTTCTTGAAAATCAAGAAAGAGAAAGAATATCTCAAACATTACTTTTAGAATTTAATTACGGATTTACTAATAAATTATCGTTTACTTTATTGATGTCTTACATCCGCCAATCCAGAACAATTTCAACTCTAAGTAGTTTGGATAACAGTTTAACTGCTTCCGGAATTGGAGATATTGTGGCTCTTGCAAAATATAGCTTGATACAATTTGATATTTTTAGAAGACAAGAACTTTCTTTTGGTATCGGACTAAAATTACCAACCGGAAATTCTTCAATAAAAGTAAATGGAATTCTTATCCCTGCCGATATGCAGCCGGGTTCGGGCTCTTGGGATACTTTCTTTTGGGGATATTATTCTAAGGGTGATATTTTTTTTAACAACCTAACATTATTATCCAGCTTATCATATAGATTAAACGGCAGTAATAACCGATTTGTAACTTCTTCTATCGGCTATAGTTTTGGAAATGAATTTATTGGTTCACTCGGATTTAATTTTTCGATGAGTTCTTTTGTTGATTTTACATTACTTTCAAAATTCAGAAATACGAAAAAAGATAGTTTCGGTAAATCGGAAATACCAAACACTGGCGGTAATTGGCTGTACGTAATTCCCCGATTTATTTTTTATTTAACACCAAAACTTTCCTCAAGCTTTGATGCTGAAATACCAATTTACAGAAGAGTAATTGGAACTCAGCTAACAACTACCTATACAGCTTCAATATCAATCTTTTATTCGATTAATTTAAAAGAAAGGAATTTTAAATGAAACACACACATATAATTCTTTTGGTAATAACCTACACAGCCATTTTATTTTTAGGATGTGATACTGTTGAAAGTTCTAAAAGTGCCGAAGTACAAGGTGAAAGGCTTGTTAAGGAAAGTGAAATTTTTGATGGTGGTCCGGGAAGGGATGGAATTCCGGCTCTTGTTAATCCGGATTTTGAACAAGTAAAAAAAATTGACTATCTCACTAATGAAGATCTTGTTATAATTGTTAAAGCCGGTAATACAGTTAAAATATATCCCCATCCAATTTTAGATTGGCATGAAATTATAAACGACGGAATTGGAAATTTAAAATTTGCCATTACATATTGCCCTTTAACAGGTTCCGGTATATCGTGGAATAGAATTATTGAAGGAGAAACAACTACTTTTGGTGTTAGTGGGTTATTATATAATACAAATTTAATTCCCTATGATAGAAAAACCGAAAGTAACTGGTCTCAAATGAGGTTGCAAAGTATTAATGGAAAATTAATCTCCACTTTTGCTAAAACTTACCCGATAGTGGAAACTTCCTGGCAAACTGCAAAAATTTCTTTTCCGGAGGCACTTGTTGTTACAACTAATACCGGATTTTCCAGAAACTATGACAGATATCCATACGGAGATTACAAAAGGAATGACAATTCTTTACTCTTCCCGGTCAATCACACTGACAACAGATTGAATGCAAAAGAAAGAGTATTGGGTGTTTTTTCAAATTCAGAAACCAAAGCTTATAGAATATTTGATTTTTCAGGTGGCAAAACTGTTGTTGATACAATAGGAAGCAAAAGCTTTCTAATTTACGGCAACACAGAAAAGAATATTATTACAGCATTTGATATTTCAGATTTACCGAATAATAATTTTACAAAATCTTCACTTCCTCTTCCTTTCATTATTCAAAGTGGAGATGGTAACAATTATGATTTGTTTGGAATATCTCTAACTTCGGGTAAACCGAATTTAAAACCGGCAAAATCTTTTATTGCATATTGGTTCGCCTGGGCAGCATTTTATCCTAATACCGATCTTTATACTGAATGAGGAGAATAATGAAATTTGTAATTTTAGTTTTTTTCATAACAGCAGTTTCTTTTTACGGTCAACCTGCTTTAGAAAGAATTTTTAAAGTTTACCCTAAATGGACAACCAATTTTGAAAAGAAATCAATTGATTTGGAAGAACTTCTTGCCGGAGGTCCGCCCAAAGACGGTATTCCCGCAATTATTAAGCCCAAGTTTACAACTTTAGAAGAAGCATCCAATTGGCTTGATGAAAAAGAACCTGTTATTGCAGTAAACTTAAGAGGCGTAAGTAAAGCTTATCCGTTACAAATTTTAATGTTCCACGAAATTGTGAATGATAGAATTGGCAGAACACCTTTACTGGTTTCTTTCTGTCCGCTTTGCTACAGCGGTATTGTGTTTGATAGAACAATAAACGGGATGGCTGTAAATTTTGGAGTATCCGGATTATTACGAAATTCGGATTTAGTTATGTACGATCAATTAACTGAATCTTTCTGGCAGCAATTTTTAGGGGAAGCAATTGTCGGAGATCTTACCGGTACTAAATTAAATATAATTCGATCTCAAATTATTTCTTTTAGTGATTTTAAACAAAACTATCCGGAAGGTTTGGTACTTTCAAAAAATACCGGTTTTAAAAGACCATACGGAATGAATCCTTATGTTGGCTATGATAATATTGAAACAACTCCTTTCCTTTTTGATGGTAAAAAGGATCAGAGACTCAAACAAAATGAAAAAGTTATTGGTGTTAGTATTAACGGAATTTCAAAAGCATATCCTTATAGTATTACTGATAGTTTAAAAATTATTCACGATACTCTAAATAAAAAAGAAATTGTTGTTTTTCATTTGCCCGGTACAGCATCTAGTATGGATAAAAGATTTATAAAACAAAGCCGCGATGTTGGTTCAACCGGGGTATTTTCTCCTTTTATCGATGGTAAAAAACTAACATTTAAATATGTAAATAATTCCGTTATTGATTTAGAAACAAATTCAAAATGGAATATCACTGGTAAATGTACAGAAGGGAAACTGATTGGCAAGAAACTTAAACCATTAAAACATGGCGATTATTTTTCATTCGCCTGGTTAGCATTCAACCCGGATTCTTTTATTTTTAGCACAAAATAATAAACAATCCACATAATTATTATTACTAGATAGGTAATTTTAGTAATAATGTTTCATTCAAATAAAATAATACTTTATATCATAAATTACTTTAAATTTTGTAATTTTTGAATTATATTGCAACTTTAGCAGGTGAAGAGATTTATCAATTTCCTTGGTACTTTCTTTTTTTTTCGATAAAATAAATTATTTCTTTTTGTTTATAAACAAATTAAGGAGACCCCCATGGCAAAAGTTGTTGTAATAGGAGCAGGATTTGCCGGGCATACCGCAGCACTATATTTGGGAGATGCTCTAGGTAGTGATCATCAGATTACAGTTATTAACCGTCAAGAATATTTTGCATATATTCCCTCTTGGGTGTGGGTTGGTATTGGTAAAATGGCCCCTGAAAAAACTACATTTCCACTCGAACCGGTTTATTCAAAACTAAATGTTAATTTTATACACGGTAAGGCTACAGAAATTCATGCCGACGATCAATTTGTAATTGCAGAAGAAGACGGTACTACCAATGAAAAAAAGATTGAATATGATTATTTAATTATTGCAACCGGTCCAAAACTAAACTTTGATGGAACCAAAGGCTTAGGTCCAAAAGGTCATACATTTTCAATCTGTACTTTAGATCATGCTGTGGCATCAAGGGATAAATACCTTGAAATTCTCGAAAAAATGAAGCGAGGAGAAAAACAAAAAATTGTGATTGGAACCGGACATCCCGGGGCAACTTGCCATGGTGCTGCTTTGGAATATATTACCAATATTCACAAAGACTTGATTAAAAACGGAGTTAGAGATAAAGCTGAAATGGTTTATTTTTCAAACGAAAGAGCTTTAGGTGATTTTGGTGTACGAGGTGTTCATGCCAAATATAAGGGGAAAATAATCTCAAGCGATGAATTTATTTCTGCAATATTTAAAGACAATGATTTTAAAGTAGAAATTCAAAGAGGAGCCAAAGAGGTTAACGAAAAATCTATTTACTGGGAGAATTTTGATGGAAACTATGGTGAAACCGAGTATGATTTTGCAATGTTAGTACCTCAATTTATAGGTCAGCCTTTTAAATATGTTGGCAAAAACGGTGAGGATATTACTGAAAAAATTGCGAACAAAGCTGGTTTTATTCTTGTTGACGGAATTTACGGTTTACCATATTCTACATTAGCAGAAAATCCGGACGCTTGGCCGGGAGTTTATCAAAATGTGAACTATAAAAATATCTTTGCCGGAGGTATAGCTTTTGCACCTCCAGGACCAATTTCCGAACCGCATATAACACCAAATGTAACAGCCATTACTGCTGCTCCGCCAAGAACCGGAATGGTTTCAGGTATAATCGGTAGAGTTATTGCCAAAAATATTATCGACTTAATTAAGAAAGGCAGAATGACCCACCATGAAAGGATGTCCGAAATGGCTGCTGCTTGTATTGCTTCTATGGGTGACTCCCTCTGGGACGGCTCGGCAGCAACAATTATGATGTACCCGGTAGTACCGGATGTTAGAAAATTTCCAAATGAGTATGGACGTGATCTGTTTGTTACTCACATGGAGATGGGACTTGCCGGAGCATGGATGAAAAGAATGATTCACACTACATTTATGCATAAATTAAAAGCAAGAATCGGCTGGAAAATAATACCGGAATAAAAGGAGAAATTATGGAAATCACAGAAAAAGAAAAAAAGATGATGAATAATAAATTTATCCAATTTTTCCGTTTTATTATTCTAAATCTAAAAATTCTAAAAGCAGTTGACAAAAGTAAAAGATCATAACTTAAAGAAAAATATTATATCAAAAGTATATTTTTATTTCATACATCTATAATCAGAATAGAAATAAGCATTATCAGCATAAAATAATTTACTTTAAAACAGAATCATCAGTAAATTTTATTCTATGTTTCGATTTTTTGCCTGCCACATGGTGTTTCACAAATGAACTGTAAATAAAAATAATTTTTCAGAGGTTTCATTTCATCAATTTAGATATATTGCAACTTCAAATTTTAATAAGATGAATGAACTTAGTACATGAATAAATTTGCTCCAATTTTTATTATTCTTGCTGCCATACTTTGGGGTATAGATGGAATTGTTTTACGTCCCGATTTATATACATTACCGGTTGCCTTGGTTGTTTTAATCGAAAGTATAATTGTAGCAATTTATTTATCACCAGTATTATTTAAAAATCTTTCCGTTCTAAAAAAGTTATCTTCAAAAGATTGGCTTGCATTTATCGGCGTTGCAATTTTTGGCGGTGCCATTGGTATTATGAGTATAACCAAAGCTTTGTTTTATGTAAATTTTGTAAACCTTTCTATCGTTATTTTAATCCAGAAACTACAGCCTCTTTTTGCACTTACCTTAGCTGCAATAATTCTTAAAGAAAGATTACCCGGAAAGTTTTTTTATTGGGCTGCATTGGCAATTGTAGGGGCTTATTTAATGACATTCGGATTTCATCTCCCCAAAATAAGCTCTGATAATAAACATTTATTAGCCGCTATGTACGCATTATTTGCTGCATTTAGTTTTGGTTTTTCTACTGTTCTTAGTAAACGAGCTTTAAAAAATGTAAGTTTTGAACTTGGGACATATCTAAGATTTGCAATTTCAAGCATAATTATGTTTTTTGTTGTTTTGGGATTTTCAGAACTTCCGTCAATAACAATGATAACACAAAATCAATGGTTGATTTTTGTTTTAATCGCGTTCTCCACCGGCGGACCGGCAATATTTTTATATTATTACGGATTAAAAAATGTAACTGCTTCAACAGCTATAATTTTGGAACTTGCATTTCCTCTTTCTGCTGTAGTTCTTGAATATTTTTTACACGGAAATATCTTAAGTTTGGTTCAGTGGATTGGCGTTGCAATATTAATTTACAGTATAACAAATGTAGTAAAAATCAGCAATGCTAGGAGAGTCGCTTTAAGTTCAATTCGTACAGAGAAATAATTACCATAATAAAGAATGATGTGTACATCAGAACTGATGAAATAATTGTCAGATATATAAATAATTCACTTAAATATTTAACAAGCCACATAGAGCCGAACGATAAAACTATTGATACAAATGGTTAAATAAGTAAAAACACTTTCCAAAAACCCTTAACAATTGAATTAAAATAAAAAATTCCCCCGGTAAAAAAGAAGATAAATGAAAAACCGATTATATGGTTGTGCGTGGTCATCAGTAATTCACCTTTTGATTTTGTATTAGTTTCATCGATGCCAAAATCTTCTTCAAAATCATTTTCAGTTTCTATCAATCTTTCCGCAGCAACAGATTTATTAAATGAAGTTGTCTCAAAAAGAAAAGCCAATCCAAATAAAACTCCGATTGATAAAACAATTAAAAAGACAGATAAAAATGCTTTTAAATCCTTATTCAACTGATACAAATAAATCTTTTTCATTTTCCTCTAAATTGTTAATCAAATAAAGCATTCTTTTTACACCTTTAATAATCGATTTAACTGATATTGTAGCACCGCTAATTCCATCTATCTCTTGATTTAGTAAAAGTTGATTATCAATTGTTTTTAGATCAAACTGCTTTAGCCAATTTCTTTTCCCTATTGATCCGCCGTATTGTTCTCTGTATTTTACAACATTAACTGATTTAATTGATTTATCCGGTAAAAAAATTATTAAATAAGTTATGGGTTTAACCTTCCCTAATACATTATCAAGTATTGCTGTACCAACTTTTTTATTGTTTTCTTTAATTTCATAATAATAAACAAACTTTGTTAAAAATCTTTGCTTGGCAAATTTTTCTGTTTTATACTTTAAAGATTTATTGAGAGTTAATTTGTAAGTTTTAATTTCTACTGATTCAGAAAAATTACTAACAATTATCTTTTCAGCTTTCTCTCTAATTTCACCCGCAAATATATTTGCAGAAAAAAACAATCCAATCAGTATTATTTTATAGTATTTATTCATTAACATTTTACAATTTCTAATTAGAACATGTAACCAATGCCCAAATTAAAATTACTTGTTTTTTTATTATTTAATTTTACTTTAACTTTACTGTAATCTAATTTAAGTACAACTTCACTAATTGGTAATACATTTAATCCAATCATCCATTTTGATTTATCAAATTCCTTTTCAGAATCTCCTCCGAAGATTGTTTGAGATGCAGTATTTATTTTCGAATATCTGACAAAGGGAATTATTTGAGTGGGCACACTTAAAACATCACCGATATTATATCCAAAATCAATATAGTAACCCATAGAAGCTTTTAGATTTCCTTCTCCAAAAGTAATATTTCCAAACTCTGAAATTACATGCAGATTTTTAGTAGTATATTTTAAATGTGCTTCGAATAAGGATACCGGAATATTGATTGAATCGCCGGTGGAATTATTATAAGTAAATGAGCCACCGATTTTTAATCCGTTTATTCCTAAATAATCTACTTTTACACTATAAAGTAAATCATCGGCATTTGCCTTAAAACCTTTTTGTCTGGCACTTCTTATAGCATATTTAGCAGAAATTTTATCGGCATTTAATCCTTCCATAATCGTTAATTTATAATCAAAGTCAGCATAATTTCCATAAAGTGCTACACCGCTGCCAAACCATGTAGTAGGAATAATTAATTTATTATATTCAGGTCTCTCAACACCAAAAAATAAGGGTGGTTCATGGTATTCGTTTAGCAATCCAACCGCGGGTAATAATACTCCGGCTTGCAGTCCCAGCCAATCATCATAATGATAATCAACTAAGGCTTGTTCCAGTTCCAATGCACCTTCTCCTTCCGAAACAAAGTTATGTTCAAGTTCTATTTCAGATTTAAACGACCAATTTTCAGTCCATTGATAACCATAAAACATTACAAACCGATGAAAATCCAACACATTTGTAGTTTTTTCTTCAGTTAAGGTTTTATTGTAATGTAATTCTCCATACCCCCCAAGAGTTGAAGAAGGAATAAAGAAATCATCCTGTCCGTAAACTGACAATGACGTTATTAGAAAAAGTAGAAGTAACAAAATATATTTATTCATAGC
>JAJRZB010000055.1 GCA_024275455.1 Bacteroidota bacterium
AGTTACGGTAATGATTCAACGGCTTGGTACTATATAACTGCTCCTGGAGACGGGTTTAATACTATAACTATTGGTGCTGTTTCACCATCCAATGTTGTAGCATCCTTTAGCTCAAGAGGTCCTACTTATGACGGCAGAATAAAACCGGAAATTGTAGCTCAGGGAATATCAGTTTATAATTCCGTTGCAGGAACAGATGCCGGATATTCTTATGGAAGTGGAACTTCTTTCTCTGCACCAATTGCTGCAGGTATTGCAGGACTTTTACTATCTGCTTATCCTCATCTAACGAATAAGCAGGTAAGAAGTATATTAATGGAAAGCGGAGATAATGTTGCCAGTCCAAATAATGATATTGGCTTTGGTCTAATTTCTGCTTTAAAAGCAGTAACTTACCCGAATTTAGAAAGGGTAGGATCTAATTATAAATTAAATAAATTATTTGCCAGCGATTTAGACATAAATTCGAATACTGTTGAAATTATTTTTGAAGACGGTTCGAGAATACCAATGTCAAAGAATCTCAAAAATATTTTTACTGCCGATTTAAATGGATTAAGTACCGGTGAAAATTATAAGTTTTATATCAGTTATTTAGATTCTCAAAACAATCCGCATCGTGAGCCGGAAGATAAAATGTACAATTTTACTTTTGGTAATTTAAACATCGATTTAATTTTAACGAATGTTGAAGAATCAGGAGTAATTCCTAAAGAATTTTATCTTTATCAGAATTATCCGAATCCTTTTAATCCAACAACTACAATTAAATATTCAGTACCAAATGCAGGGACAAGTCATGACTTGTCCCTACAAATAAAGGTTTATGATATTTTAGGTAGAGAAGTAGCAACATTAGTAAATAGACCTCACCAACCGGGTAATTATTCTATAGATTTTAATGCCTCGGGGTTAACCTCCGGAGTTTATTTCTATCAATTGCAAGCTGGAGATTTCGTACAGACTAAGAAGTTAATTCTTTTAAGATGAGGGTATGTCAAAAATACTTTTTCCAAATCAATTTGAATATTTACAAAAGTCTCTGTCTGCAAATGATAGATTGACAAATAAGATGGTACAATATGCCCGTCAAAATAACATTCCAATTTTGGATCCTCTATCATCAGAATTTTTAGAACAATTAGTATACATACATAACCCTAAAAAGGTTCTTGAAATTGGTACAGCTATAGCGTACTCTACTATTAGAATATCTAAAATATTAAAAAAAACAAGTTTTATTGATACAATAGAACTAAGTAAAGACAACATAAAACTTGCTAAATCCTATATTAAAAAAGCCAAACAAGAATCAAAAATAAATATTCTGGAAGGAAATGCATTAGATATTTTACCTAAAATTAAGAAAAAATATGATTTTATTTTTCTTGATGCTGATAAAGAAGATTATATAGAACTTTTTAATCTCTCAATAAATTTATTAAAAAAGGGCGGACTTTATTTAATTGATAATCTTTTATGGCAAGGTTATACTGCTTCCAAAAAAGTACCGCAAAAATATAAAACAAGTACTTCACACATTAGAAAATTCAATAAAATATTTCTTGAATGTTCTATGTTAAAGAAAACAATTTTACCAATTGGAGATGGTTTGGGATTGGGAATAAAAATCTAATATCAAGATTAAGACGTTATATTTAAAATGTAACGTCTTAATCAAAAATTAAATTAAACTTTTCTTCTTAGTGTTTCTGTATATTCTTCGGCTACTTCTTTAACACTTCTGCTAGAAATCAAGTTATGTATTCTATCACGCAGTTCGCTCCACTCTTCGTGCAAAGGACACGGAGTTTCATCAGAACATTCTTTTAACCCGGTAACACATTTTAATGTGATAACAGGTCCTTCAATGCGTTCAACAATTGCCAGAATTGAGCTGTCTAAGGCAAGTTTTGTAATTTTAAATCCGCCACCTCGTCCTTTGTATGAATCTACATACCCGTATTTAGCCATTCTCTGCAAAATTTTAGCTAAGTAGTGAGATGGAATTTCTTCTTTTTTCGCTACATCAGACGACATAACTAATGAATCTTCTGGTTGCCTTGCTAAAAATAATATAGCTCTAATAGCATATTCACCCGTTTTAGTGTATATCATTATTACCTCATTGAGTTATGTTTATTCCCTTTAAAATACATTAGGGTGTTAAATATCTGAATAAAAATTTAAGTAAATAAGTTCTTTTTATCAACTTTAAAATTATTTTATGGTTTCTAAACCAAAGCAACTTAATAGAAATATTCCAAAAGTTAAATATATTTTAGAATTTTTACAAATAAATTGCTATTCAAGTATTAGGATCTAAAAATAAAAACTACAGATAAATTTTATTATCGAGTGTAACTGTTGTTACTTTTCCGTTGGTAGAGTTTACAATTTCTAAATTAAAATCAGATATTAAATACGGTTCAATAAAGCAATTGATAGTCGGATTTTTATCAAATGAATTGCTTATTTTTTTAGCATTAAACTTGTTTAAAAAATAATGGATTTTACTTGTGTAATCGAAATCATAAATAATTTTAACTTCTTGATATTTAGTTAATTCAACTAATTTAGCAGTTTTTAAGAGATTCATACTTGTTTCCGCATAAGCTTTCCCGAGAGGTCCAACGCCAAGTTTTGTACCTCCGAAATATCTAATTACTACAATCAAAATATCTACCAATGCAAAATGATTTATAGAATTTAGAATACGGATACCTGCTGTACCGTTAGGTTCTCCGTCATCAGAAAATTTTTCTTCGTTATGTGATGTTTTATAAGCATAACAATGGTGTGTGGCATCATAATACTTTTTTCTTAAAAAACTCAATTTTTGTTCGGCTTCCTTTCTTGAAGCAATTTGATAAGCAAAACCGTGGAAAAGGGAACCTTTCTCTTTAAGTTTGTAGTTACATTCCTCTTTTATTCTGATAATTTTTTGAGAATTATTCATTCTGATAGAATTTTTTTAATAATAAAAATTGATTTTCTAATTACGTTTAACTAATATAATCATTTGAACTATTATAAATTAGTTGGATGATTGACCAAGATAAAATAATTATTAAAGGTGCTCGAGAGCACAATTTAAAGAATATAGATTTAGAAATTCCCAGGAATTCCTTAACCGTTATCACCGGTTTATCCGGCTCAGGCAAATCTTCCCTTGCGTTTGATACAATTTATGCAGAAGGTCAGCGAAGATACATAGAGTCTTTGTCTGCTTATGCACGCCAGTTTTTGGGTCAGCTTGAAAAACCCGATGTTGATTTAATTGAAGGTTTAATTCCCGCAATATCAATTGAGCAAAAATCAACAGGAGGTAATCCTAGATCTACAGTTGGAACCATTACCGAGATTTATGATTATTTAAGACTTCTTTATGCCCGAGTAGGAATAGCACATTGCTACAATTGTGGTAAAATTGTAAAAAAGCAATCTGCTGAACAAATAATTGATAAAATTCTTAGCGATTTTGAAAATAAAAAAATTATGATTTTTGCCCCTGTAGTTAGAGGAAGAAAGGGTCATTACCGTGAATTATTTGAAGATATTCAAAGAGACGGATTTTTAAAAGCAAGAGTTGATGGGAAAGTTTTTGAATTAGAAAAGGACTTTAAGGTTGAAAGATATAAAATTCACAATATAGAAATTTTAATTGATAAACTAATTATAAAAGAAAAGTCTAGGTTTAGATTAAGTGAATCAATTGAAGTAGCATTAAATTTTGGAAGCGGAAGTTTAATTGTATTTTCAGATAACAAAGATCAAATATTCAGCAGAGACTTTACTTGCATAGATTGCGGTATAAATTATCAAGAACTTGCTCCAAATTCTTTCTCTTTTAATTCTCCTTACGGGTACTGGCCAGACTGTGAAGGTTTAGGAGAGAAAAGAGAAAGGGATATTAATTTAATAATACCGGATTGGAATAAAAGTATAAATGAAGGAGCGTTGGAACCCTTGGGTAAACCAAGAAATATATGGTTTTTTAATCAATTGGAAGCTGTGGCAAAGTTTTATAATTTTGATTATGATACAAAATTAAAAGACCTTTCAGATTCTCAAATTGAAATTTTACTTTATGGGAGTAAGAAAAAAATACCTTTTACGTATAGTTTTGGTGATGGTAAGGTAGCTAAGTATATGCATAAATTTACCGGAGTGTTAAAGTATGTGCAGAATTATTTTGATAATACAACATCATCAAAAATAAGAGATTGGGCAGAATCTTTTATGAATACCCAAATTTGTTCAACTTGCAACGGGGGAAGATTAAAAAAAGAATCCCTTTCCGTTAAAGTAGGTGGGAAAAATATTGGTGAAGTAACCCAATTATCAATTAAAAAAACTAAGGATTTTATTTCAAATCTTTCTTTTGAAGGCAATGCAGGAATTATATCAAAACAGATTATTAAGGAAATTAGTACCAGGTTAGATTTTTTATTAAATGTTGGATTGGATTATCTTACTCTTGGAAGATCGGCAAGAACTCTCTCCGGTGGCGAATCTCAAAGAATAAGATTAGCAACTCAAATTGGTTCGCAGCTATCAGGCGTACTGTATGTTCTTGATGAACCAAGTATCGGGCTTCATCAAAATGATAATATTAAACTTATAAATTCTCTTAAAAAATTAAGAGATTTAGATAATACGGTTATTGTGGTTGAACATGATAAGGAAACAATTATTAGTTCAGATTATATTGTGGATTTAGGACCGAAAGCCGGGATACACGGCGGGAATATTTGTTTTAAAGGTAAGAATGAAAACATTAAAAAAGTAAACGGAAATAAATCATTAACTCTAAAATATTTATTAAATGAAAAATCAATTTTAGTACCCAAAAAAAGAAGAAAAGGAACAAACAATTTTATTGAAATAATTGGTGCTGAAGGGAATAATTTAAAAAATGTACATCTCAAAGTTCCGTTGGAAAAATTAGTTGCAGTTACAGGAGTTAGTGGTTCCGGTAAATCAACATTGATTAACGAGACTTTAGTCAGAATTTTAATGAGAAAAATATATCGTTCTAAAACAGTTCCTTTAAAATTTAAAGAAGTTAAAGGACTTGAACATATTGATAAAATAATTGAAATAGATCAATCCCCGATTGGAAGAACGCCACGATCAAACCCGGCAACATACACGGGGGTTTTTACATTTATCAGAGATCTCTTTTCTCAATTACCGGAATCAAAAATAAGAGGATATACTCCCGGAAGATTTAGTTTTAATGTAAAAGGCGGAAGATGTGAAGAATGTCAAGGTGACGGTTTAAAAAAGATTGAAATGAATTTTTTACCTGATGTATATGTGCTTTGTGAAGAGTGTAACGGACACAGATATAACAGAGAAACGCTGGAAGTATTATATAGAACAAAAACTATAAATGATATTTTGGAAATGAATATTGAAACAGCTCTGGAGTTTTTTGAAGATCTGCCGAAAATAAAGCGAAAACTTCAATCCCTTTATGATGTTGGGTTGGGCTATATTAAATTAGGGCAGCAAGCAACAACTCTTTCAGGTGGTGAAGCTCAAAGAGTAAAATTAGCTACCGAACTTAGTAAAGTGAGTACAGGCAAAACAATTTACATTTTGGATGAACCTACAACCGGACTTCATTTTGAAGATGTAAATGTTCTTTTAGAAGTCCTTAATAAATTAGTTGATAAAGGTAATACAGTTATTATTGTTGAACACAATATGGATGTAATAAAAGTAACAGATCATGTAATTGATCTTGGACCTGGGGGAGGAGAATACGGCGGTAATATTATTGCAGAAGGAACTCCTGAACAAATTTGTAAAAATAAAGAAAGCTTAACAGGAAAATTTTTATTAAAAGAATTAGGACTAAATTAAAGATTCATGAAAAAATTAATAATTCCAAAAAATATTATTACAGTAAATAATTTAAATGAAATATTAGAAAACTATGCTGTTGAAATAATTGATGGTGTAATAGAAAATATCTCACATAAAAGTAAGTTTGATTTGCAGAATTATAATGGTGAAGTTTTCAACTTTCCGAATTTAACTTTAATTCCTGGTTTTATTCAAACTCATATTCATCTTTGTCAAACAATGTTCCGTGGTTTAGCGGAAGATATGGAATTACTTGATTGGCTGCA
>JAJRZB010000457.1 GCA_024275455.1 Bacteroidota bacterium
CAAGAAGATTAGTTGCCAGAGAAATTCATGATAAAGAAATTGTTAAAGAACTTTTTAACGAAGTAGTGTCTAAAATTGGTGATAGACCTGGTGGTTATACAAGAATAGTAAAATTAGGTAATAGAGTTGGCGATGCCGCTGAAATGGCAATTATTGAACTTGTTGATTATAATGATGTTGCACCGAAAAAACCTAAAAAAGCTAAAAAGAAAAAAGAATCTACTGAAGAAGTTGAATCGGTTGAAACCATAGAAGAAACAAAAGAAGAAGAAACCGTTGATAAAGAAAAAAACGAGGAAGTTAAAGAAACTGCTGAGAAAAAAGAAGCTGATGATTTAACTAAAATTGAAGGCATTGGTCCTAAAATTAATGAACTTCTTCAAAATGCCGGAATAAATACCTTTGCGGATTTGGCTGAAATTGAAGTTGATAAAGTAAAAGAGATATTAGAAAATGCAGAAGGAAACTTTAAATCGCATGACCCTGAAACTTGGCCGGCACAAGCAAAATTAGCCAGTGAAGGGAAATGGGATGAGCTTAAAAAGTGGCAAGATGAACTTGACGGCGGAAAAGAAAAAAATAAATAAATCTTCTTTTTATTGTTTAATTTTGAGCAGCTTTTAGCTGCTCTTTTTGTTTATACTAAAATTATTTTTCCTACTCTTAATTACAAATTGATGCTAAATATAAAATTTATTAAATCGGTTTATTCAATCCAAGATTTACCTAAGGGTGATATTCCTGAATTAGTGCTTTGCGGCAGATCTAATGTTGGGAAATCTTCTTTTATTAATTCTCTTTCCAAAAAAAAGAATATTGCTAAAACAAGCTCTACTCCTGGTAAAACTAGGTAACTAAACTATTATTTAGTAGAAGATAAGTTATATTTAGTTGATTTACCCGGTTATGGTTATGCTAAAGTTTCTATTTCTGCCAAGCAAGAATGGCAGAAATTAATAGCAGCATATCTAAAAAACAGTAAAAATATTAAGCTTGCATATCATTTGATTGATAGTAGGCATAAAGCAACGGAACTTGATTTACTTTTAAACGAACTATTGTTAAGTGAAGAAATTCCTTACAGTATTATTTTATCTAAGGTTGATAAATTAAAACAATCTCATAAATCTGCCAGTATAAAAAACATTAAACTACAATTCCCCGAACTTTCCTTAGGTGATAATCTATTCCTTTATTCATCATTAAAAGGAATTGGTAAGAAAGAAGTTGAAACAAGGCTTTCTAAATTATTCCTTTAATGCTATTTACAAAAACTTTTGTTATAATTATTAATTAAAATAAATAGTTTTGTAATATTTTCATACAATAAATCTTTATATGATTTTTAACTCTCGAAATAAAAAACGGATTATTATTTTTACGGTTATTCCGCTTTTGGCAATTATTCCTATAATTTCTGAAGATATGATAATTAAAATTATTTCAGCATCAATTTTAGTTATTTATGTTGCGTTTATTATATTTTTGAGAGATTCTGTTCGAATTAAAGATATGTTGGATTCTGAAGATGACTTTGAACCTGAGTATGAAAATGATTTATTGACTCCTTCTCGAGATTTTGATACAGATAGTGGAGAGGAAGTAAAAATAATATCAAAAAAATCTACAAGTGATATTATTACTTCTCAAAACTATAAACCTTCTATCCATACCGGATTAAGGCAAGATATTTCAAGTGATTAAATTAAGTAACAATTTGAAAAAATTGTTAGTGAAGAATTACCTGCAGATGTTAACAGTGATGAACAATTTGTTTTTGTTCTGGAAAAAATATTAAATGTTATTAAAGATGCTTACTTAGCAAATACCGC
>JAJRZB010000458.1 GCA_024275455.1 Bacteroidota bacterium
ATGAAAGCACAAGATAAATTTTCAGATAGCTGGGATTTAATTGACCTGGAGATTGGACAAATATATTATGATACTGAAGATATTGAAAATGCTTTGGATAAATTTACGGAAGTTGATACTACTTATAGAAAGACAGAATCAGCAGGAATTGCCGGATTTTACAGAGCGGAAATTTTAGAAAATTATTATCATGATTATGATAGTGCAATGGGTTTTTATAAAAAAACCATTTCCTCTTCTGCTCCGCAGGAATTAAAAGATAAGGCAAAAAAGAAATCCGGGTTACTCAATAAATATATTGCCTTTCATGACAAACTAGCGGATTTAAATAGACAATTACTTTATTTAACAGACGAAAGTGTGTTTATAAGTGATTCCCTGGATTATATTGAAAAGGTTAAACAAGATTCAATTAAGGCTGAAAAGCAAGCTATTAAAAATAATAGAGGCGGGAATAGAAATAGAGGGATAAGTAAAAGAAAACAGCAAGTTAAATATAAAAAGCCGGTTCGTCCCAAGTTGTCAGCCGATTCCCTGCATAGTCTTACAAGTAACTATTACTTCAGATTGGCAAATTTACTTTTTACTTAATTTGATGATGCGGATTCTGCTTTTTATTACTATTCAAAATCCTTGGAAGAAAAAGAGGAAAACCCGAATCAAGCACAAACTTATTATGCAATTGGTAATTATTATTTAATAAATGGTAATAAACAAAAAGCTGATAGTATGTTTACTCTCGTATATGAGAAGTTCGAGTTTGATCCGATAAGAAATGAAGCTGCCAAACAATTAGGAAAACCGCTTTATGATTTTGATAAGGACCCTGTGGAAGAATTGTACAACGAAGCTGAGGAATTTTATGAACAGTCAAACTATGAAGAAGCACTTACTAAATTAAAAAAAATATACGCAGATAACCCAAAATCGATTTATGCTTCCAAGTCTCTTTACACAATGGGTTTTATTTTAGAGAATGATTTAGACATGCCGGACTCAGCTGCCGCTGTATATGAGATACTATCTAAGAAATATAGGAATACTCCTTATGCCAAATCCATATTGGTAAAATTAACCGGACATAGACAAGAGCAGAGGAGACTTAAAGCAATTCAAGATTCGATAAAAAAAGCGAATGAGGCTAAAGTTGATACATCAGCTACAAGTAATGTTAATGCAATTATTGATTCGGTAAACAAAGATAGTAATCGCAAATTAGATTCTCTTAAAGCGGCAAAACCTAAAAAAATAAAAACACCGAGAAAATAAATTATTATGAACCGGAAACAATTAATTAAGTTAATTGAAGAAGGGGAAAGTTTTACCACCGAGTTTAAACAACGATTTTCAACCTACGATAAAATTGCAAAAGAAATAATTGCTTTCGCCAATACTAATGGCGGAGTTATAATTTTTGGAATTAATGATAATGGTACAGTTTATGGAGTTGAAAGTGAAAAAAGTGAAACGGAATTAATTAAGGAAACTGTAAATAATTATTGCGAACCCCAAATAGATTACGAAATAAATTACTTTAATATTAAAAATAAAGAAATAGTTGTACTTGAAATTCCGGAATCAAAAAACAAACCTCATAGAATTCAAGATTATAAAGAAAGACTTGACTTAAATAAAGCTCAAGTTTTTATAAGAGTTAAAGATAAAAGTGTTCCCGCCGGTAAGGAAATGATTAAACTTTTGCAAACCAAAACAAATCAAATTAAATTAAAGAACTATTCTATTGGTAAAAACGAAAAAATTGTATTTAATTACCTAAAGGAAAATGATTACATAACCGCAAAGCAATTAAGTCAGTTCGCAAACATTTCTGCCAGAAGAGCCTCCAGAACATTAATAAATCTTGTTAGAGCCAATATTTTAGCTATTCATACCAAAGAAAATGGAGAAG
>JAJRZB010000459.1 GCA_024275455.1 Bacteroidota bacterium
ATAATTAGTAGATGTTTTTGATAGGTGACTTTATGATAAAAGTGTCCGTAATAATTACAACATATAATGGTGAAAAGTATATTGAAAAATGTATAAATAGTATCCTCAATCAAACTTTAACAGAATTTCAACTTATAATTGTAAATGATGGTTCGATTGATGAAACGGAAAGAATTATTGAAAAATTTTCAGACAAGAGAATTGAATATTATTTAATTGAACATTCCGGTCATATAAATGCTCTAAATTTTGGGTTAACAAAATGTCAAGCAAAGTTTACCTCTATTCAAGATCATGATGACATTGCAATTAAGAATAAACTTGAGTTACAGTATGGACTATTTAACTCAAATAAAGAACTTGGTGTAATTGGAACTTCTTATTTTGTTATTGATGAAAGTGATAAAGTTTTACAAAAAGTTGTTTTACCTAGGGAAGATGAAAGAATAAAAAATAAATTACTTTATCGAGATGTTATTTGCCATTCTGGTGTTATGTACAGAACTAATTTAATACGTAAAGTAGGAGGTTATAAAAAAAATATTTAGTTGCTGCTGATTATGAATTATGGCTTAGATTATTTAATAAAACAAGATTTTTAAATATAGCTAAGCCGCTAATGCTATTTAGAAAACATAAACTCTCTCAAACAAGTGCTATTCAAAAATATAATATAAATAACCAATATACACTTATGGCATTAGAAGACAATAAGAATTTAATAAGTGATAATCAGAAATATATTTTAGCTATTTGGGAAATTATATATGGGGATGTAAAAAAAGGTAGAAATAAATTATTAGAAGACATATTAAATAATCATAAACCAATTAAAGTTAAAATTAAATATTTAGTAGTCTCGCTATTTAGTAGAATTGTTATCAATAAATATTATTACTATAATCCATTTCGTAGAAGCTGGAAATCGACGTGGTTACTATTAAAGTAAATGAAAGTTAATTTAGTAAAAATCGATAAAAAAGAACTGTTAAGTTCCATATTCAACATAAAAGAAAATTCATCTTCTATTTTTGTAGTGCAATATGCCGATTTTAATGTGCTTAATTATTTGTACGAAAATAAAATGCAATTACCAACATCATTCCTTGTCTATCCCGATTCTACCGCAGTATATTTTGTTATAAAGCTTTTGAGTAAGCAAAAAAAAATAAAATTGTTAGTACAGATTTACAGCAAGAACTTCTTGAAAAAGGAGTCCAGAAAGGGAAAAGATTATTTTTCTTTGGAGATAGTGATGAAATATTAAACGAACTAAAATCAAAACTGAAAAACAACTTATCAGAAATTGTCATCTCTGGTATGTACAAAGGATATAATTTTAATACAAATGAAGTTATTAAAAGAATAAATGATAGCAATACTGATATTTTATTTGTTGGTCTAGGAGTTACACGTCAAGAAAAATGGATAATAGAAAACTATAAATATATCAATGTTGAACTTATTATAGCGGTTGGTGGGTGGTTTCAATATTTAGCAGAAAATAAAAAAAGAGCACCCAAGTTTTTACGCCAACTTCATCTTGAATGGCTTATTAAACTTATAAATGAATTTAGTGTAGTTTGGAAAAGATATTTAATTGGTGTTCCGTTATTTTTTTACAGAGTATTAACAAAAAAAATTCAGTTAGTTATTAAATAATAATTATTAAAGTTCTGTTTGTAAACGAATATACTAAAATACGCGGAGGTGTTGATACTGTTGTAAGTTATCAAGTTGAAGGCTTAAAAAAAAATGGAGTTAATGTTGAAGTTTATTCTATAGATCATAAAGAACTTTTAAATTCATATAAATTAAATTTATTAAAATATATTAATAAAAATTCACAATTTAAGAAATTTAATTTATATGTAGAAAAAATTCAACCGGATATAATTCACTTTCATAATATTTATCCTTTGTGGGGATTCCCTCTTTGGTGGAAAGTTAAAAATTCTAAAATAAAAATAATACAGCATTTACATAATTATTACCCGTTTTGTTTAAACTCATTTTTTTATAAAAAAAATGAAATTTGCTCGGAATGTTATATACAAAATAGCTGGTTGCCCGGTTTAAAAAATAAGTGCTATAATAATTCATTTTCCAATTCTATTCTAGCAGCTATTCAGAAACCAAAACCAAAAAAATGGCTTGCATATTCTAACAAAGTTAACCTATTTATAGGTGTGAGTGATTTTATTATTGAAAAATATGTAGAATTAGGAATTAGTAATGAAAAAATAGCAAAATTAGAGAATGCAGTATCAGCCGATATCCCGGATGCACAAGGAAAGGGGAATTACATCTTATATCTTGGTAATATAGTTGAACAAAAAGGAGTAAGAATTGTTTGTCAATTGGCAAAAGAAATTCCAAACATAAAATTCATACTTGCCGGTGAAGGTAGAGAATTGAAAAATCTAAAAAAA
>JAJRZB010000008.1 GCA_024275455.1 Bacteroidota bacterium
ATCAAATTTAAAGTTATTCTTTCTAGCGTATTCTCTAACAAACTCAACAGCTTTTTCTTCTCTTTTAGATGGTCTTGGAATTTGACTTAATTCATAAAAATGCTGCCATAATAATTCCGGTTTTAATCCTTTAATTGCTTTTTCTGACATGGACTTCTCCTTATTTAATATATCATAAAAAAATATTTTATGTTCAAAACACAATACACACAAAAGTTATACAAAAACTTAACTATGCCTAATATTTAAAATATCACCGTCTTTAACAATATAATCTTTCCCTTCCAAACGCCATACTCCGGCTTCTTTGCACTTTGCAAAGGTTTTGTATTTCATAAAGTCGTCATATCCAACTACTTCAGCTCTAATAAATTTATTGAAAAAATCAGTATGAATTACGCCGGCTGCTTGTTGAGCAGTATAATTTTTTTTGATTGTCCAAGCTCTGTTCTCATCTTCCCCAACAGTAAAAAAACTTTGCAAACCAAGTGCTTCGTAGGAAGCATGGAGTATTTTTGATAATGCCGATTATTTAATTCCGTATTCTTCCATAAACATTTCCATATCTTCATTATCAAGTTTTGATAACTCTAATTCAAGTTTTGCATAAAACGGAATTATTTTTACGTTATCGTCATTAATAAATTCACGAGCTTTTGATATGTATTCATCAACTTGATCTATTGAGTTGTCGTCAAAGTTTATGGCTATTACTAACGGTTTTAAAGTTAGTAATTGATATCCCGAAAGAAGTTTGAGTTCATTTTCATCCAATCCTAATTTGCGTAACGGCAATTCCTTTTCTACATGTGCATAACATTTTTCAATAACCGGAAGTTCTTTTTTTAATCTTTCTTCCTTAGTTTTCATAACCTCTTTTTTTATTTTTTCAATTCTGTTTTCTAAAAAAGCCAAATCATAAAACAAAAACTCGTTCTCCAAAAAGGATATATCTTCCACCGAGTCTATTTTATTCATCGGATGAGGAACCGAACCTTCTTCAAACTGCCTAACAATGTAAAACAGTGCATCATTGTTTTTTACTTCGTTCAAAAATGAGTTGGTGATTTTTAGTTTTCCGTCATCAGAAGTCCGTAAGCCGGGAATATCATAAATTTCAATTGTAGCATTAACTTTCTTTTTAGGATTGAATATTTCTGTTAAAAGTTCAAGCCTATCATCCGGTACTTTTACTACTTCAATTGCCGCTTTATCAACCCCAATATTTTGTTCCGATTCTTCCTTTTCAGAAAGGATATTAAAAAGTGTTGTTTTACCCGAGTATTGTAGTCCAACTAAACCAATTTGCATAAAATTGTATTCCTTGTAAAAAATTAAAAACAGGTTTAAACTTAACAAAATGAGATTGTAAAAACGAAGAGATTTAGTAAAATAGTTGAAGGTAATTTTTTAAGTTATCCCACAATTTGAGTATGTAAAGCAATTTCTTCAAGGATGGATGACACTTTTAAACATTCCTCCATCGAACCGGAGAAAACCATTGCTTTCCCTTTTACATGAACCTCAAATGCATACGAACGGGCTTTCTCAAATGAACATTGTGTTGCTTTTATAAGTTGAACTATAACTTCATCAAATGTATG
>JAJRZB010000056.1 GCA_024275455.1 Bacteroidota bacterium
AACAAGGGTTGTTTCAACTATTCTAGGTTCGGTTGATGCGGTAGTTTTTAATTGAGTAAAATTTGTAAAGAATACCCAAGAGTCATTAAAATCTACTGCAACGGCAAAATCCCAAGTAAAAGTTCTTACCCACCAACCGAAATTGCCAGATTCAATTCTACCATTAGCATAATATTTCCATCCTGGTACTCCTACTGTATTATCAGCCCAAAAACCAATTCTATCCTCACCTATATTAGGTCCATTATGCTTAACTACAACTGCAAAAATACTTCCTTGCTTTAAGGTGTCAAATTTATCTAACTCTATCCATTGATAATTTCCATCTGATTGTTGCTTGACCGGGACAATATTTGTCCATTCCCCATTATCACCCCAGAGATTGTAATCCCATGTATTTGAATCCGGGTTTGCATGGTTTGTCCAAGGTGGTAAAGGATACTTTCCGTTCGTACTATCAATCCAAATACCGGTTGAGTTTTCACCAAAATAATCCCCTGCCAAAGGATAATGACCCATAAATCTATCTTCGGTCAATGAATTCATTTGTTCATAAGTCCAGTTTAAATTAATTAAACGGACAGATATATCCGCACCGTTCACAACACCGCTATCATCTGCACATGAGAATCCGACTCCTTTAATTATTAAATCTGCCGGAGCATGAAAAAACTGCATCATTACATCGCCACCAAAGAAACCGAAGTTTGTATTGAATGGAGCCACATCGCTATAATGAAGAGTATCTAAAGTTTCCAAAGTATGATTACTTTTATTAAAATTTTTAATATCTTTATTAAAAACTCTTTCTGCTTTTGAGTATAATAATTTTTCTCTAGTATTCTTTTTATTGAAAGAAATAGCTTCTCTGTTAGGTTTCAAAACGTAAGTTTGAGATAATGTGAAGGATGATGTTATTAAAAATAAGGAGATGAGCATAAGGTTAAAAGCTTTCACACAAACCCCAATATGAATCTGAGAGTGATAATTTTTAATAATACAATATAGAATATTTTAAGTAAAATGCAATAATTTAGAAAGCTATTTCAATAGTTTTATATAATTTCTCTTATTATAATAAAAACCGACATTACCAAAACAAACCATCCAAAAGCAGGCTTAAGTTTACTATTCGAAATATATTTTGTTAACAAACTTCCCATAAAAATTCCTACTATAGCCAATATAGAAAATAGAATAAGAATATTCCAATCAAGATGAGTTTTTGCTCCAATATCACCAAGAAAACCAATTAATGATTTTGCAGCAATTATTAAAAGAGAAGTTCCGACAGCCATTTTCATAGGTAGTTTAGCAAGCAATACTAAAGCTGGAATTATTAAAAATCCCCCGCCGGCTCCAACCAATCCGGTTAGCAATCCTACAACAATTCCTTCCACCATAATCATGGGATAGTTAAAGCTAAGTTCTGAATTATTGCTATCAATATTATTTTTCTTAATCATCTAGTAAGCAGATACACCCATCAATATTGCAAAAAACAACATTATCGCAGTTCTTTTGAAAAGTACATAAGAACCAAAATTAAAAATAATATCAGGTATGGATGGGAGAACATACAGTCGAGTTAAAAATACGGTCACGAACGCCGGTACGGCAAAAACAACCGCTGTTTTATAGCTGATTAATTTTTTTTTCATATAAAAGTATGAACCGACTAAACTTGTTATTCCAACAATAAAAAGTGAATAAGCAGTTGCATTAACAGGATCAGCACCCATTAAGTATACAAGCACCGGAACTGTTAAAATTGATCCGCCACTGCCAATTAACCCGAGTGAAATGCCAATTAGAACTGCCGCAAAGTATCCGAAATACTCTAACACATTATATCTCACTATTTTAATTATACTTACTTAAGTTGGATATCTTTTTTTATGATTAGATTCACTAAAATATTTTTAATAATATTTTAAGAATCATCTTTGGATGGAAAAACAAACATTTTTACCATGTTAATACGTATTTTAGAAGTATGCAGAATTACAAAATGAAAATTATCAATTTTAATTTTTTCACCCTTTGTTGGAATACGACCGATTTTAGATGTTATGTAACCGGCAATTGTTTCGTAATCACCTTCGGGAATGGTAAGTTCGTATTCTTCATTGAGATAATCAATCTCAATTTTACCGCTTAGAACAAATGTATTTTCATCTACTTTGTTACAAACGTCAGGATCATCATCATATTCGTCTCTAATTTCACCGAACATTTCTTCAATAATATCTTCAACAGTTAAAATGCCGGCAGTACCGCCAAATTCATCAACAACAATTGTAACCGAAACTCTGTTATCCAAAAATTCTCGTAACATGTCAAGACTTTTTTTAGTTTCAGGCACAAATAAAACTTCTCTAATTATATCTTTAATTGTTTTCGGATTATTAAACATATCATAAACATGAATAAATCCCTTAATGTTATCCAAATTTTCTTCATAAACCGTTAACTTTGAATAACCGGAATCCATAAATATATCAAGGGCTTCTTCAATTGTCGCATCAATTTTTACTCCCACCATATCTGTTCTCGGTGTCATTGCTTCGTATACTTTTTGATCGCCCAAATCAATAATATTTTTAATAACATCCGAATCCTCTTCATCAACATTTCCGGCTTCTGAACCTTCATCAATTAGTGATTGAATATCATCACGGTGCGGAATTGTTAAATTATTAGCTTGCTGCTCTTCTTTTCCAATAAACAATAAGGACACTGAATTGGTTAATTTAACAAGTGGAGCTAAAATAATTGATAATATTTTTATTGGAGCAGCTGAAATTAAAATTAGTCTGTCAGGATGTTCATTTGCAAGATATTTTGGTATAAGTTCACCAAAAATTAAAAGCAAAATCGTGGAAATTAGCAAAATAATAGGGTCGCTAAAGTTATAAATCTTATATAAAAATATTGTAATAAGAGAGGCAAACGAAATATTTATAACATTATTCGAAATTAATATTGTGGAAAAAAAAGTTTGAGGATGCTTTGTAAAATAAAGAATATTCTTAGCTGCAAGATTATTTTTTCTTGCTCTAAGTTCAATTTTTAGTTTGTTAGCAACAACAAAAGCCAATTCTGAAGAAGAAAAAAAACCGCTAACCAATAGTAATATTGCCAACCCAATAATATCCAGTGCCATTTATACTAATGTGCCTCCTCAATATTTATATTTTTTACAGTATGTGTAAACTTACCGTTTGGATCTGAAAAGATATATTCCATATCAATCGGTTTATCAATTTTTAAATCTTGATTTATCGATAAACCTCTAATTGTTGAGTAAGAAAAATTTTTAATGCTATTAGAAAATTCTTCTCTTACTTTAGGTTGAACAAAATAAATTTCTTTTCCCGATTGAAATATTTTAACATACTTTAAAGTAGTTTTTTCATTATTGTAATTCTCACCTTTTAAAAGTGATAATTTGCCTGAAATATGAAATTTCGGTTCGGAGCCGGGCATTAAATTTACCCAACTTACATTTTTATCAATCTTAATATTTAATTCACTACTTGTATTCTCGATATCAACCTTCTTTTGTTTATCAATATTTTTAGTTGTTTTTTCAGAAATAGAACAACTAATAATTAAAACCATAATAAAAAGAAAACCAAAATATTTTTTTAATTTCATAATTAAATCCTAAAAAACTACCGCTTCTTCATAAATACCAAAAGGTTCTTTAAGTACTTCGGTCATTTCACCGAGTGTAACATAATTTTCGGCAGCTTTAATAAAGACCGGCATTAAGTTTTTTCTGTTTCTTGCAGCATCATCAATTTCATTCAGACACTCATCTACAGCGGATTTATTTCTTGATGATTTTAACTCCGCTAATTTTTCTTTTTGCTTTAATTCAACTTCTTTACTTATTTGAAGAATAGGAATATCGATATCTTCGTTTTCCTCAACAAATTCGTTAACTCCTACTACATATTTTTCTTTTTTGTCCAGTTCCATTTGATATCTGTAAGCCGAATCGGCAATCTCTTTTTGGAAATACCCGGCATCAATTGCAGGAATTACACCACCGAGTGAATCAATTTGTGTAAATATTTTTTCTGTTTCTTCTTCCATTTCATCGGTCAACTTTTCAACAAAATAACTGCCTCCCAATGGATCAACAGTATTTATAACTCCGGTTTCATAAGCTAAAAGCTGCTGAGTACGAAGAGCAATCTTTACTGCTTTCTCACTTGGCAATGCAAGAGTTTCATCCATCGAATTTGTATGCAGCGATTGAGTACCGCCAAGAACCGCTGCCATTGCTTGAAATGCTGTCCGCACAATATTATTTTCGGGCTGCTGTGCAGTTAACGTACAACCGGCAGTTTGTGTATGGAATCTCATCCACCAAGACCTAGGATTTTTAGCACCGTATTTTTCTTTCATACGTTTTGCATAAATCCTTCGAGCTGCTCTAAACTTTGCTATTTCTTCAAAAAAATCTAAATGAGAATTAAAGAAGAAAGAAATACGCGGGGCAAAAGTGTCCACATCCATTCCCCTCTCTATAGCAGCTTCGATGTATGCAAAACCATCTGCTAAAGTGTAAGCTAACTCTTGTGCAGCAGTAGAGCCGGCTTCACGAATGTGGTAACCACTTACCGAAACGGGATTAAATTGCGGAACCTCATTGGTAGAAAACTCAATCATATC
>JAJRZB010000460.1 GCA_024275455.1 Bacteroidota bacterium
GTTATTATCCGGATTTATTAAGAATTTACTAGAACACCCAACAAAGATCAGTAACAAAATTAGTGAGAGGAGGAATACAGTTTTCATTTTCTGTTTTCCCTATTAAAATATCTGTGTTATAGCAAACGTATTAAAATATTCTGTTTTTTCAAAAGACTCTTAGTATAATAATTATGTCACTTATACATATTTTCAAACTTGTTTTCTTGTTCAATCGGACATTTGCGTATTAAATTCCTTTTAGTTAATATTATTATGTCAGAATAAAGATAAATTATTGTTTTACTAAAAGAGTAATAGAATGTCAATAATTAAGTATATATCTGATCCACCTTTTAATTCCTATTCAGCAGACGTTTTTAACCATAGTGTTAATAAATCAAATAGATTTAAACTAATCGCAGTTAATATTAAAAAGAATATTATTTACGTCAAATAAATTTAGAGTTCACTTTTAACAAAAGTGAGTGTCGGCAATGCAATTTATAATAATCAAAATTACTAAAAGTAATTTCGGATAGATACGACACCGTAATTAGTAAAATTCTTTTAATAATATATTCCGGAAAGTGTTCTCAATTATATCAGGGTTGTTTGCTTTGTAATTATGTGGAAGAATAATCAAAACACTTCCAATTAAAAGTTGATAATTCTATAACCAATCTTTAAGGAGGTTCTATGAAAGTATTTAAAGTTTTTTCACTTTTGTTGATTACTGTTGGTCTATTAATTAGCTTCAACAGTTGTGGACAAAGCGAAACAGGTCCTATTGAAATAGGCGTACTGCTTCCCCTTACCGGCTCTCAAGCAAATTTTGGCGAAATGGAAAAAAACTCTTTCGAATTAGCAAAGGAAGAAATTAATAAAGCCGGTGGTATTAATGGAAGAAAGTTAGAATTTGTTTATGAAGATGATAGCGGTAAACCCGATGTTGGAAGAGCTGGTGCAGAAAAACTTATCAGTATTAATAAAGTTCAGTTATTAGCAGGTGGATATAGCTATTCTGTTACTTTTGCGGCTGCCGCTGTTGCTCAGCAAAACCGTATACCTTTTTTAGTGAATACAGGATCGGTGGATAAAATTACTCAACCTGAAGATTTTAATCTAACAACCGAAGATGGCGACAAGTTTTATATTTACAGATTAAACCCACCTGTCTCGGAATATGCATCAGGACTTGAAGGAATGTTGTCTGAAGTAATTAAACCTTCTACTGTTTATATTATTCACGAAAACACAACCTTTGGAACAAAGGGAGCAAAGGCATTTACCAAAACTTGTGATAAATTAGGTTTAAAGGTTTTAGGAACTGATTCTTATTCAAGCGGGACAGTTGATTTTAAGCCATTATTATTGAACGCAAAAAAAACTAATCCTGATATAGTTTATATGATTTCTTACGTAATGGATGCGGCATTACTAATGAAACAAAGTCGTGATCTTAAATTCTATCCTAAAATGTTTATTGGTGCCGGCGCAGGATTTACAATGCCGGCTTTCAAAGAAAATGCCGGAAAGGCTTCTGAAAAAGTTGTCTCTGCTACTTTGTGGCATCAAACACTTCCTATTCCAGGAGCAACAAAATATTTTGATGATTACGTAGCAAAATTTGGGGGAGACGGACCTGATTATCATGGTGCAGAAGCTTATGCATCAGCTTACGTTATTAAAGATGTTTTAGAAAGATGTAATGGTAAATATGATTCCGAAACCATAAAAAAATCACTGGATAAAACTGATATTATGACTGCTTTTGGTCCGGTTAAGTTTCAATCTTACGGTAAAAAAATTCATCAAAATAAAATGAATACATATGTCGTTCAGTGGATTGACGTAAACTTAAAATTAATTTGGCCAAGAGATTTAGCTAATGCTGAAATTCATTATCCAATTGATTGGGCAAAAGTTTGGGCTGAGTAATATTATCTAAACTAAAAAGTTATTGTTCTAGTTTCTTATTCAAATAATTTTTATGGAAACTGTATGTTGTTCTCTAACAGAACAACTGCAGTTTCCTTATATCTAAACAATAATGAGGTCATAATGGATATATTTTTGCAATCTCTGGTTTCAGGGTTGCTGATAGGTGGGTTATACGCTATAATAGGTATTGGAATGACTTTGATAATGGGTGTACTGAAAATTATCAACCTTGCTCACGGTCAAATTCTTATGGTAGCAATGTATATAACGTGGGTACTTTGGAATTTTTTAGGAATTGATCCTTATTTATCAATTTTTATAACAATTCCTTTGGTTTTCGTTTTTGCCGAGGGATTAAGTAAATATCTGTTACACCCTTTGATCGAAAAAGATTCCATTCTACCGGAAAACCAAGTTCTAATGACCGTCGGAATTGGAATGGTGCTTGTTGAATTAGCTCGTTCAATATTCACCAGCGATTATCGTTCTATACAAACAAGTTATACTGAAAAATCATTATATATTGGAAAGATTTCGTTGAGTTTTCCTTTAGTAATTGCTTTTATTATCGCAATATTTTTAACAATAGGTCTTTTCTATTTACTATCGAAAACAGATCTTGGCAGATCTATTAGAGCAACCTCTCAGGACAAATTTTCGGCAACCTTAATGGGTATTAGTGCTGGTAAAATTACAATATTAACCTATGGTTTAGGTAGCGCACTTGATGCAGCAGCCGGTTCATTGTTGTTGCCCGTTTATTATTTGTATCCTGATGTTGGTCCTCTTTTTACTGTAAAGGCTTTTGTAATAACAATTCTCGGTGGATTAGGCTCAACTGTCGGTGCAATTGCGGGCGGCTTGGTTCTGGGTATTGCAGAAACTTTTGGAGCAACATATATTTCATCAGGTTATAGGGATGCAACAGGGTTGGTAATTTTTCTCATTGTACTGGTCTTTTTTCCCGGTGGCTTAAAACGTTTTACGAAAGTGTAGGTGAAATTATGGAAGAAAAGAAAACAAAATTATTAGACGTATCTAAAACAGAATGGATAATATTAGCAAGTGCAATTGTAATGCCGTTTATATTTGATTTTTCACCATATATCCAAGGTCTGCTTATCTTTATTCTTCTTTGGGTAATTTTAGGAAGTTCTTGGAATCTTTTAGCCGGGTTTACGGGACAAGTCTCTTTTGGTCATGCAGCATTTTTTGGTATGGGTGCTTATGCTGCTGCTATTCCAATGCTGCACTTTAAAATATCTCCTTGGTGGGGATTACTTACCGGAGGATTAGCTGCAGTAATACTTGGTTACCTTTTGGGTGTACTTGTTTTCAGATTGCGAGGACCGTATCTTGCTTTAGGCACATTAGCCTCCGGAGAAATCTTAAGACTCGTTTTCGGCGAAGAAGAGTGGCTAACAAACGGACACGTGGGAATTTTATATATGACTACATGGGTTTCTAAATACCCTTATTACTTTATTGCTTTAGCCCTTGCTGTTTGTGCTTTGATCTCGGTAAAACTGGTAATGAAATCAAAAGCCGGGTTTTACTTTCTTTCAATCAGGGAAGATGAGGATGCAGCCGAGGCTTTAGGAATTGATACTAAAAAATATAAAAATGTTTCAATGGCAATTTCCACTTTTTGGGCTGGTACCGCCGGAGCATTTTATATGATATACATGGGTTTTATCGATCCGGAAGTTGTATTTGCATTACATAACATTTCAATTATTACAATTCTAGTTGGAATAATTGGTGGTGTTGGAACTATTTGGGGACCTGCAATAGGTGCTTTGATTATGGTTTTTGTACAAGAATTATTCAGATCTGCAATTTTTGGTATTGCTCCGCAATGGGTTTCAGGCTTGCATGCACTTATATTCGGGGTTCTAGTTATAATTGTAATATTATATTTACCGGGCGGAGTTGTTGGAGACTGGAAACTGCTTTTGAAAAAATTGAAACTGTCTAAAAGTCTGGAGGTATCAAAATGAGCATTCTTACACTTGATAACCTGACAAAAAATTTTGGCGGTCTTATGGCTGTTGACCATGTTTCTCTTTCGGTAGAAGAAGGAGAAATACTTGGACTAATTGGCCCGAACGGCTCCGGAAAAACAACAATTTTTAATTTAATAAATCAATACTTTCCCGTTTCGGAAGGAAAGGTTTTTTTTAATGGAACCGATATTACGCATAAAAAAACCCATGAGATTGCAAAAATCGGAATCGGAAGAACATTTCAAAAAGTCCGACCCTTAAAACGCTTAACAGTAGAGGACAATGTAATGGCGGCAGCTTTTGCAAGAGAGAGTACATTTGCCGGAGCCCGCTCTGTAGCACGAGAAGTGTTGAAGTTTTGTAATTTAGATAGTTCAAGTATGTTATTGGCCGGAAGTTTACCTATTGGCGGCAGAAAAAGGTTGGAAATTGCAAAAGCCCTTGCAACTCGTCCAAAACTGATTTTACTTGATGAAACTGCTGCAGGATTAAATCCCGGAGAATTAGATGAAGCTATTGGAATTATTAAGAAAATAAGAGATGAGCTTGGAATTACTGTACTTATAGTAGAACATATTATTAAAGTAATTATGACGCTCAGCGACAGAATCCATGCAATAGCTCATGGAGCCACAATTGCCGAAGGAACCCCGGAACATGTTGCGAAAAACCCAACTGTAATTGAGTCATACCTTGGATCTGATTATAATGTGGAGGATCATCTAAATGTTTAAAGTTGAAAAAGTAAATATGAGTTATGGTGACCTTCAAGTTTTGTGGGATGTTTCATTTCATGTAAATGAAGGTGAAATAGTTGTATTAGTTGGGGCAAACGGTGCAGGTAAGTCTTCGGTTTTAAAAACTATTTCAGGACTACAACAAGTTTCCTCCGGATTAATTGAATACAATGGAGAAGATATAACAAAAACCGACCCGGCTCAAATCATTAAAAAAGGAATTGTTCACGTACCGGAAGCAAGAAGATTATTTAACGAGATGACCGTGGAAGAAAATTTAATTATGGGATCCCTTCATGGTGAAGCAAAAATAAAAAGAAAAGAAACAATGGAAAAATGTTATGATCTTTTTCCGCGTTTACTTGAAAGACGTAAACAAGCAGCAGGGACACTTAGCGGTGGAGAACAACAAATGGTTGCCGTTGCCAGGGGAATAATGTCTCTTCCAAAATTATTAATGCTCGATGAACCGTCTTTAGGTTTAGCCCCTGTTTTGGTTCAAGACATTTTTGATATAATTAAAGGAATTAGAAAACAGGGAATAACCGTTCTTTTGGTTGAGCAAAACGTTCAAACCACCTTAAGGTTTTGCGATAGAGCTTATGTTCTGGAGAATGGTAAAATAACTTTAGACGGAACAGGTAAAGAACTGCTTAATAACGAACATGTTAGAGAAGCATATTTAGGGATTTGATTTAAAGTAAATTACTTTTTCTAAATAAAATTTTATCTAAATCAAAGGTAAAATATGTACGTTAAAAATTGGATGTCAAAAAGAGTTGTTACTGTTGAATTAAACGATTCACTTTCTGTTGCTATAAATACACTTAAAAGAAATCGTGTTAGACGTTTACCCGTAATGGATGGAGAAAAGTTAGTGGGAATTGTCTCGGATCGTGATTTAAAAGAAGCGGCTCCCTCAAAAGCAACATCGCTGGATATTTGGGAACTACATTATCTTATGTCACGAATTAATATTAAAGATATTATGAAGAAAAACCCGATTACAATTTCACCCAATGCAACTATAGAAAAAGCTGCAATAATTATGCACGATAATAAAATTGGCGGATTGCCCGTTGTTGATGAAGGTAAACTTGTTGGTATTATTACCGAACAAGATATTTTTGAAGCATTAATTAATATTACTGGGGCAAGGAAGTCTGCTCAACGGTTAACTGTTCTAATTCCGGATAAACCGGGCAGTATAAAAGAACTTTGTGATGTTATGCGAAACTACGATTTTAAATGCATTTCTATTCTCACATCGCATGCAGGCGTTCAAGAGGGCTTTCGGCAGGTATTAATTAGGTTTCAAGCTGATGAATCCGACATCGATAAAATGTTAGGAGACATAAAGAAAAAATATAATAACGCTGAACTAACACTGGATTAATAAAACTTAATTTAAGGATAAGTTTTGTTTAGGGAACTTCTATATTTTATTATAAGGCTTCCACAAAATAGATTGCCACAATACTTAGAACTGAAAGTTTTATGCAGACATTAACAATTTTATTTAGATTAGGCATTTCTTCTTTTTCTCTAAAATGTATAATTATTTCTTTCCAATTGTTTATCCAAAAAAATATAAATGATTAAACAAAAAGACAGAAACAAATATAACAATGAGAAATTTTACCGATTGACTTGTAATAAATTCAAAATTAAATTCATGTAGTCCAACCAAATTGATCAAAAACAATAATAGAAAAATATTAGTCAGAGGTAAAAATGATATAATGAGTATCGTTTCAATTTGAGGATACAAAGCCCAATTTCCATCTTTTAGGTACGAATAAATTTTAAAGAACATGTATTTGTAATAATACATTTTGCTCTCTTTGATCTAAAGATGTTTTGTTTTAAAAATAAAATGTAAACCCAATCCTAAAAGAATGTAAATAATTCCCAAAAGTATCAGTAAAAACTTGGCAGATGCAAAATAAAATGCTAAATGTGAAAACAATTCATTTTGAGAACTGAATAGTAAACGAATTAAAAAATAGTTTTCCACGGAATCAAAAATTGCAGCTAAAAATTGTAACCACCCAATAATAATACCGGCTTGTACCAACCATTTTATATGTTCGACAAATAACTTTGAAAGTTTGAAAATTAAAAAAGCAAAGAATAGTGAATACGCAACGAGAAACAGATAATCAACTCCAATACTTAGAGCCGCATATAATTTTGCTTGATGATTCCAAGAAGAAAGGATTTTTTGTGATTGATTAAAACTGCCTGCTAATTCAAAAGAAACAATTCCATTTGGAGCTTCATTAGTTTTTAAAGGTTGATCCAGAATGCCCAAAACCACAAATAAAACCATTGTTATTAAAGCTAAAGCCCACAATACGTTTTTTTGAGTTTTTGGTAATATCTTTTCGAGAGGATTTGTTTCGAATAAATTCATTTTTTTTTAATATATTATTAAAATTTATTACTGTGGCAAAACTAATTTAGGTATTTAATTGACTTTAATAACGTAATTGTTAGCTATTTTTTTCTCCTTTCCTTTTAATCTGATCAAGAGTTTTTCCATTTATATATTTCCATTCAACCCAACCGTTTGCTCTTCGTGCCAATACGGCTCCGGCAGCAGCACTTGGAGATCCAAACAGATAATCTGAAACAAAAACCATTACGTTATCCTCAATTTTTAAGACAGTAGATTCAAGCAATCTTTTTCTCATATTCACTATCCATGTTCCAGCAGTAGCAGATTCTTTTAGGTTGCATTTTGAGCCGGACAAAACAAGAAATCCTTCCTCTGTAAATTGCCCAACTGCATTAGCATCTTTACTTTTACAATATAGTAAATCTTTCTTTTGAGAAGATTTTATTTCATCAAAAATGGGGAAACCTAATGTGGATACCAAGAATTTAATTGTCTCAAAATTGTCAAGAAGGTCTGATTCCATCCATTCGGCAACATAAGGAGTTGTTGGGACAGTATTGTTCTCAATTTTATATCTTCCAATTCTCAGTGCTTCCTTATACATAAAAGATTCTAAAAATTTAATATGGGTTTTAGTAAAATATTGCGTTTTTGAAATAATTACAATTGCATAATTCCAAAACTCTTTGCTGGCATTGTGTTGTTTTAAACGTACTTTACAATTTTCCGCTTCACCAATATATACAAGAGGTTTAACATCTTCTTCAGGATTTCCTACTAAAATGTAAACCCCAACATTATTTAATTCCTCTCTTGAAAAAATATCTTCCAATTTTGTTCTGGGAATTAATATCGCCTGAACAGTACGACTGGTAATTTCAGCTATCTTTATACTTCTCGGATTTCCATCAGGAAGAAATATTTGAATTGTTTTACCTATGCTCATTTGTTCCTCTAATAAAATGAAAGATTATATATTCCCAGTAACAATTTTAGATTATCTAAACTTCTTCATCTCATCCTTAAAAGCATCTTTGTGAATTACGTAATCCATAATTTTCAGTTTAATATAGTCTTCCGTAAAAAAGTAAAATCCTTTGTTGTTTCCGTTGCGTGAGCCGGAACCGGAATCTTTTATTAAATACCAATTTTGATCGGGACGGTCTAAATAACCAACCAAATGAATTCCGTGATCATCAGTTGTTGTTTTATTGCTAAAGCGGAACTGACGAGCGTTTTCATCAATATACTCGGAAGGAATATCAAAATCGGGAATCATAAAAACATCTAACTCTGCACTTTTGCCCGGTTCGGAAACATCGCCGCCCAAGCCGATTGTGTAACCGTTGCGTATTGCTTTTTTAAGCACGTTCATAAAATCATCTAGAGGAATGTTGTAATAATCCTTGCTGTGCCACCAATTATCCGGGACTTCATACTCAACTTTTTGATAGTAGGGCTTTTGCATGTAGGAAAGAACATCAACATAATCATTCAAATCTAATTTAAGATAATCTTTCAAGTATTCTTTCGGTGTATAAGTTTTTCCGTTTACCATAACCTGTGCCGGTGGTGTCCCGATGTAATGATTCATAATGGATTTAATAGTTTCCGTTACGGTTTTTACATTCCAAGCATTTTCTTTTTTAACCGATTGCAAATAGCTGTACATTTCATTAAACATCTTTGCGTGGTTATGATAAACTTGTCCTTCTTTGAGTCCGGTGTAGTTTGCTTCCGGGACAACTCCGTATTTTTTCCAAATACGCGTTACGGCGTTAGCTTCGGAGCCTTGTGCAAACAAAGATGTTCCTCTTGTTTCAACAAAGTATTTTGCTTTTTCAACATATTCCCAATACACGGTGTATATTTCAGATAGTTTAACTTTCTTTTCAGTTAGTCTGTAAATTTCCGATTCGAAAAATGAAGTGGTTGAAAATGACCAGCAAGTTCCGGTGTTGCCTTGTGAAATAGGTGGATTAAACCAATATTTCGTAAACTCATCTACAGATTTTGGAAGGTTGTAATTCGAAAAATCCATTGAGATTTTTTTCTTTTTCCCCTTTTCCGGATTTTCAAACTTTTTTATGCCTTCTAATATCTTGCTGTAAAATTCATTTTTCCGTTCTTTAAAAACTCCTTTGTCAGTAGTTTTTGTTTGTGAGTAACTTTGATTTGTTACAAGAATAATGGCAAGCAAAACAAGAGTTAAGTTTTTTATTGTTTTCATATTTACCTCATACTAAAATTTAATTTGCGAATTAGTAACATTTTTTTTGCCGCGAATTCACGAATAAAAATATTATATATCAATTTCTTTCGGTTCATGTTTGTGGTGATGCAGGAACCATTCATCCTCGGTAAAGTTCTTATCTGTAATTTTACTTAACGATAATTTTAAATATTTCCCTTTCGCAGTAACAGCAACATCTCCGTTCTCTAAAACTATTTTTCCTTCACCTTCAAAAAAGCGGGAGTTTTCGCTTGTTAATTTTGCCACAACCTTAACTGTTTCGTTTAGAGGAATAGGTTTTCTAAATTTCAGATTTAAATCTATTGTAACGCCCCAAATATCTTTGTCTTTAATTAAAATTGCTCTGCCAACCGTTTCATCCAATATTGTTGAGGCAATTCCTCCGTGCATTCTGCCGGGATATCCTTGATGACAATCTTTCGGATTAAATATTCCGACAAGTTCGCCGTTATCCATTTCATAGAATGAAGCATTTAATCCTAATTCATTATTAATTCCGCAGACAAAGCACATCTTTGAGCTGTACTGTTTTGTTATTACTTTGTGTTTCATAAGGACTCTCTTTGAATTTAGGAATGTCATCTCTACGAGCTGTGCAAGGAGATATCTTTTATTACTTTAATAAGAGATTTCTCACCCCGACAAATCCGTTAGCTAACGGACGTCGGGATTCGAAATGACAGATTCTTTATTTTGAAGAAACTCTATTTATTTAACTGTAAATTTAATAATCTTTGCGGGACAATTGTTTTTAGCAGCTTCTAAAGAATTTAATTCATCATCACCAACAACTGCAGAATAAATTCCCTTTTTTTCTTTACCGCCAACCAAATTGCACTTTCCATCTTTTTTAGAAACTCTCCATCTGTTGGGATCTGCTTCTACACAACCGTTGCAGCCAATGCATTTATTTCTAAAATAAGTAATCGAAATCATTTAAAAGTCTTACTCATACTCTTTATCATAATCCTAATTAATATTTTTCTCTTTAGAGTATGATTAAGAGAAAGATTAAGATTATGAGGAAAACAAACAAAATTATTCATAGCTCCCAACAATTTTATATAGTTTGTCAGACGCTCTAATTGGCTCATCAATTCTAATTGAAAAATGTACTCCTTTCTTTGCTTCTTCAACGGATTTATCATCTACTCTTATTTCATCAATTACTGTTTCTATAACTCCGGTAGTTGGTCCGGTAATTAAAATTTTATCTCCCTTTTTAAGAGAATGAGTTTCAAGATAAAACTCTCCTACTTTAGCTTTGGGGAAATATTTAATCCCTTTCCCTAAAAATATTTTCTTTGTGGTTGCTTTTGAGCCGTATGCATCACTCCACTCACCCATTTTTCTACCGAGATAATAGCCATCCCAGAAACCTCTGTTATAAACAGTGGCAAGTCTATCTTTCCAATCCTTAATTTTTTCTTTTGTATATGTTCCTTCTAAAATTGAATCGACAGCTTCTCTATAACATTTAACCGTTGTATAAACATAATCGGCAGAACGACCGCGCCCTTCTATTTTTAAAACTTTAACACCGGCATTTAAAACTTTATCAAGAAAATCTATTGTTGCTAAATCTTTAGCGCTCATTATATATTCGTTATCAATATCAAACTCAATTCCTTCATCTTTATCAATAACAGTGTACTCCCTTCTGCAATTTTGAATGCACGCACCACGATTAGCTGATGAGTTATGTGAGTGGAGACTTAAATAACATTTTCCCGAAATAGCCATACAAAGTGCACCATGTGCAAAAACTTCAACTTCAACTAAGTTGCCGGAAGGACCTTTAATTCCTCTTCGTTCAATTTCAGCAGAAATGTTTGCCGCTTGCTGCAGACTTAATTCACGAGCCATAACCATTACATCACCATAAAAAGAATAGAACTCAACGGTTTCAATATTACTAATATTTGTCTGTGTTGATATATGAATTGGAAAACCAATCTTTTTAGCATAGTTCATTGCAGCGTGGTCCGAAACAATAACAGCATCAATCCCATTTCTTTTTGCAGAATCGATAATGTTTCTCATTAAATTTAGGTCATGGTCATATAAAACGGTATTAAGAGTAATATATGATTTAATATTATTCTCTTTACAAGTTTTAGCTATTTCGGATAAATCATCTACGGTAAAGTTTATTGATGAACGTGCACGCATGTTTAATTGTTCTATTCCGAAATAAACCGAATTACAACCTGCTTTAATTGCAGCACTGAGTGATTCCCAAGAACCAACCGGTGCCATTACTTCTATATTATTATATAGCATAATTTTTCTTTCTATAATTAAAAATTTGGAATATAAATTTACTAAATAATGAAATGTGATTTAAGGAATGATGTAAGTAAAAAAATACCGGACCCTTTTAAGAACCCGGTATTTTACAACTGATAATATTGAAGTATTAGAACTTCTTTTAAGTTATTGAATTGTTACATTATATTTTAAGCTTACTTTACAATTATCATCTCCGGTTGAAATTACTTTTGCACCATATGAATTACTCCAACTACCTGAGCTCGTAAAAGAATGTGTTCCCGAGGCAGTTCGTCCATTCATTCTGGAATCATAAAATCCTTTACCAAATAAATCGAAATCTTGCTCCCAACAAATTAATTGAACGGTGAATTTTTTACCAACAGTTCTGGGTAATGTAAAAGTTTTTGTCACGTTTATCTTTTTAGTATCTCCATTGCCGTATTTTTTCCAGCCACCACTATCATATTTAGAAACAATTTCACCGTTATTTTCATTTAATATTTTTACATAAAACCAAAAATCTCCATCACCTAATGGCCAACCATCACAATCTTTGTTTACAATAAACTCATCTAAATATACTTTAATAGTATTAGAGTTTTGCGAAGAAACACACTCTTTTGCTGTGTATTCTGTTGTGTAACCTAATTTTGCCAAAGAGTTATCCTTTAAGTAGAAAACCGAATATGCAATTGGAACACCCGGATTATCTCTGCTATAAACAGCATTCTGACCTGAAATAATTCCGCGAATTTTATCTAATATTGTGCTAGCAGTATTCGTATTTGCTACAGTTATCGGTTCAGTAGCTACTGCTGCATTTCCCCCAATTGTTACTAAATCAATGGATGATTCTTTTAGTATTTTTTCATAGGTTGTTTTAAGATTTCCATCAACCGAATAACCTGCTGCATACCTGAAGGCTGCTTCTACATCAGCCGATTGATATGAACTTGTTGAAGTCATTCTAAACATTATAATTCTACCGTAGGTTACTGATTTAATATATGCCGGAGCAGAAGCATCTGTAATAACATTTTTTACTTTTTCTAAAGATGCTTCTTCACTAAAAACCTTTTCCGGTGATATTGGAGTATCTAAAATAACATCATAAAAAGCCTGTTTAAAAACAGCCATTACCACTTTTTTCTGTTCGCTTGTAAAATAGTTAAATTGTGTACTTACCGATCCCGAAGCCCATTCAGCGTTTAAGTCAACATCCAAAGCCAGTTGTTTTGAGCTATATGATGTGCTTAAATGGAAAGAAGAATTTGCGGCATTTACATATCCGTCTTCATAAGCATTCTCGTTCCACCATTCTAACGAAGAATCGATTGCAGCCTGCATACTGGATGCAGCAGGATTTGTTACCGTTCTAATTCCATTTTCACCAATTCCCGGCAGATTAATACTAATTGTAACCGGTGCTCTTTCAATACCTATTGGTTCGGGAATTCCATCTAAAAGCGATTCGTTTCCTTTTACCAAAGCTCCCGGCCAAACTATTCCGGTTGTTGGTCGTAATATTGCAACTTTATCAAAATTCTTTTTAAGATTATATGTAGTTATTCTGCAAACAGTTGTAGAATTTCCGTTAACTTTTGTTTCTGCGGTATCACTAATAGCTTCTTTTAGCGATTGTTCTCCTCCTATGTTTTGCACATTTAGCATAGATTCAGGACTGTAACTTAGTTTTGAAATATATTCATGTATATCTGCAGCATTTTTTTCCGGAGCAATTAAAGTTACCGGGTCTTCAGTACAAGAAATGCTAATTATTAAAACTGCCATTAATAGTAGTAAAGTTTTTAAGTAAATTATGTTATTTTTCATTTTTTTCCTCTATTGATTGATAATTATAAAGTTTATATATTCTAATGTTAATTAACGATTGAAAATAAGATGTGTTGTCACATTTATATCTTCTAACTATTAACGCAAGAAAAATCCGTATAAGTGATCACTCTTTTTTAAGAAAAATGAAAAACAAAACAGAAATAACTCAAATGTTACTTGGAGTAACAGACGGAAACAAAGAAGCAGTTAATTCTCTTTTTCCAATTGTTTATAACGAACTACAGAGAATGGCTCAAAATCAGTTAAAATATGAAAGAAAAGGACACACTATAAATGCAACTTCTCTTGTACACGAAGCTTATTTCAAATTAATTGATCAAAAAAATGTAGTTTGGCAAAATAAAGCCCATTTTTTCGGAATTGCCGCACAAGCCATGAGAAGAATTTTAATCAACTACGCCGTAAGTAAATCAGCCCAAAAAAGAGGAAGTGGAATTCCCGAAATAACATTAATAGATAATATTGAGAAAACCATTATTAAGCCTGAAGAATTATTAGACTTGGATAATGCCTTAACCAAGCTTGAAGAGTTAAATGAACGTCAAAGTAAAATAATTGAATATTGGTTTTTTGTTGGTCTTACGCATGAAGAAATAGCCGAAGTTCTCGGAGTTTCGCTTCCCACCGTTAGAAGAAGCTGGAGAATGGCTCGACCATGTTTAGCAGAGAATTAAAAGTAAAATCTTTTTAGGCTGCTATGAAAAACATTGAATGGAATGAAATTCAAAAGCTGTTTGATATGGCTTTAGAGCTTAATGAAGATAGGCGAAAAGATTTTCTTAAGTCAAAGTGCGGAGCAAATACAGACCTTTACGAAGAAGTTTTATCTCTCCTAAATGAAGATAATAAAATTCACCCGGTTTTAAACAAAAAAGCAAGCGAGTTAATTAATGTAGAAGAAAAATTAAATCTCATTGGCAAGCAAATTGGTTCGTATAAAATTATTAAAGAAATCGCAACAGGTGGAATGGGTTCCGTTTTTTTAGCAGAACGCTGTGACGGTGTTTTTGAACAAAAAGTCGCTTTAAAAATTATAAAACCCGGATTAAGCACAATTCCAATTATTAGAAGATTTCAAAATGAGCGGCAAATTTTGGCAAATCTTCATCATCCAAATATTGCAAAACTTTATGACGGCGGTGTTACTGAAGACAGAAGACCTTTTTTTACAATGGAGTATGTTGATGGAATACCAATTGACGAATATTGTGACAATAATAAGCTTTCAATAAACGAGAGATTAAATCTTTTTATTAAGGTTTGCAGTGCCGTGCAATATGCGCACAACAACTTGGTAGTCCACAGGGATTTAAAACCAAACAATATTCTAATTCAGAAGGACGGTACTATTAAACTTCTTGATTTCGGGATTTCTAAAGTTTTAAGTGCCGAAAGTGAACAAAGTGACCTGCCTACAATTACGCAAGCAGAAATAAACCTTATGACACCTGAATATTCTTCCCCCGAGCAAATAAAAAACTCAAACATTTCTGTTTCTACAGATGTTTATTCCTTTGGGTTAATTCTGTACAAATTATTAATCGGTAGAAATGCTCATAAATTTGAAAACAGAACATTCAGCGAATTTGAGAAAGTTATTTGTGAGCAGAATATTTCAAAGCCAAGTACAATATTAATAAAGCAAAAAGAAGAGGTTAATGAACTTTCCGATTTAAATATTTACAAAAGTAGAAAAACAAATCAAAAAAGATTAAAAAATATTTTGTCCGGTGACTTAGATAATATCTGTTTAATAGCATTAAGAAAAGAGCCCGAAAGAAGATATGCCTCAGTAGAAATGCTTGCTTACGATGTTCAAAGATATTTAGATAACCTTCCTATTTTAGCACGTAAAGAATCACCCATTTACTCAACTAAAAAGTTTATTGTTAGACATAAAGCAGCTGTAATAACGGCAGTTGTACTTTTCTTTATTGTTAATGGACTAATCTTGTTTTATACAATTCAACTAAAAAAAGAGCGTGATAAAGCCACATTAGAAGCAAAAAAATCTGCTCAAGTTTCCTCTTTCTTACAAGATTTATTTCTTGTTTCCGATCCTAACGAATCGAAAGGGAAAACAATAACGGCAAGAGAACTTTTAGATAGAGGTTCTAATAGACTAAAAGAAACTCTTACTGATGAACCGGAAATTAAAACACAATTGTTAAACACAATCGGTAAGGTTTATACAAACCTTGGCTTATATAACTCGGCTGAAGAAATCTTTATAAAAATAAAAGAAAACTCTGCTTTATATAATCTTAAAAATGAAACAATTATTGAATCCTTAATAAATTTAGGAAAGCTTTACCGAATTGAAGGGAAATATAATCTTGCCGGAGAAATTCTGTTTAAAGCCTTGGAAAAAAGTAAAAACACAATAGATAAAAACAATAAATTGTTCGGCGATTGTTATATAAACCTTGGAGGATATTTTTACGAAACAGGAGATTATGAAAAATCATATGAATACTTTAAAAAAGCCGAAAAAGTGTTTAAAGAAATTTTTGGGGAAGAAAATGAAAAAATTGCAAACGTTTTTTACAACCAAGGCATACTTGAGTTTGATAAAGGTCATTTAGATAAATCAGATTCTTTATACAGAGAAGCAATTAAAATTGAGGTGAAATTAAAAGGAGAAATTAATGCTGATGTTGCTACATTTCAAAATGCTTTAGGTCAGGTTTTAAGACACAAAGAAGAGTATGCAGAAGCAAAAGAACTTTATGAAAAAGCATTAAATACAAGGATTAAACTTTTCGGAAAAAATCATGCGGATGTTGCCCATACTTTAAATCACTTATCCCGGTTGTACTACAATCAAAACCTTTTTGATAAAGCCGAACCGTTAGCAAGAGAAGCATTAAAAATAAAACTGGCAATTTTTGATGAAGACCATCCGGAAGTGTCTGCAAGCAGAAGCAGTTTAGCGGGTATTCTTTTTGAAAAAGGGAAATACAAAGAGGCGGAAAATTTATATAGACAATCTTACCAAGCGTCCTTGAACAAACTTGGTGAATCTCATCCTTATACTCCTGCTTTGCTTAGTAATATCAGCAGAACTTTGATAGAACAAGGAAAATACAAAGAGGGCGAACAGCATCTTCTTAAATCTGTTAATATGTTCAAAAAAATATTTAATAATGATCACAGATATGTTTTTAGAAGAAATATTTGGTTAGCTGATTTGTATAATAGAATTTCTCATTTTAAGAAAGCAGAAATTCTATTAAGAGAACAACTTGCAATTGTTAAAAATAACCCTTTAGAAAATAATTGGATAACTGCTGTTGCAAAAAGTCAGTTGGGTTATAGTTTATTTAAGCAATCCAATTTTCTCGAAGCTGAAGGACTTTTAATTTACGGATTTAACTTACTAAAAGAAAAGAAGAGTATTAAAAATAGGGAAACCCAAAAGGCTTTAAATCGAATAATAGAGTTTTATAAAAATAAAAAGAGAAAAGATTTAGTAAAAAGATATTCTGAATTAAAAATTTAGGGTCTCTTCAAGAGTAAATAAATATGTGTTTTAATATTTAAATATTTTAACTGCAGAAATTACTTTCCACTAATTGCGCGTCTTACGAAACCATCGGCTTTTTCTAATCTTTCTTTTGCTTCTTCAAAACTTACATTTGCTAAAATCATTACAAGAGCTGATTTTACATGATAATCTGCCGTTTCCAAGTGTTTTGTTGCTTCTTCATAATCTACACCTGTAATTGTCATTACAATTCTTTTAGCTCTCTCAACTAACTTTTTATTAGTCATCTGAAGATCAATCATCATGTTTTCGTAGGTTTTGCCTAACCGAACCATTGCAGTGGTTGTTAACATATTTAAAACTAATTTTTGCGCCGTACCACTTTTCATTCTTGTGGAACCCATTACAACTTCAGGGCCGACATAAGGACAGATAGGAATATCAACTTCTTCAACATTAAATGTTTCTCTCGGAGTGCATGTTATATACAACGTGGTGGCACCTAATTCTTTGGCTTTTTTTACGGCTCCAATTACATAAGGAGTTCTTCTACTGGCAGCAATTCCGCATACCACATCATCCGCAGTTACTTTAGCGGCTAAAACATCTTTTGCCCCGTTTTCTTCAAAATCCTCAGCTCCTTCTTGAGCAACAAACATTGCTGCTTCTCCACCTGCAATAAACCCTTGAACCATTTCCGGATCGGTACCGAATGTTGGCGGACACTCAGATGCATCAACAACTCCAAGCCTGCCGCTTGTTCCTGCTCCAAAGTATAAAAGCCGCCCTCCTTTTTTTAAAGATTTAACTATTTTATCTACAGCTTTTTCTATGTAAGGAATTTCTTTCTCAACCGCAAAAGGAACTTTTTTATCCTCATCATTAATTATCTTTAAAATTTCAACTGTTGAAGCATAATCAATATCAGTCGAATTAGGATTGCGCTGCTCTGTTGCAAGATTGCTTATCTCGTGGAAAAGCTTTTTAGTTTCTCCACTCATTTAATAAGTTCCAATAGAATTACCTTCTTGCCTTTTTTATTTCTAACATTAGTCGGTTTGTAAGATAGGTCGAATATTGTAGATTTTTTAATATGCGGCTTATATTTTATCTCAGCAGTTTTAAATTCTTCTTCCAACTTACCGCCTTTTATAGCAACCAAATAAGCTTTTTCTTTTATCAAGGGTAAAGAGTATCTAAATAACAAAATTAAAGGTACGGTTCCCCTCCTTACAACAAGGTTAAATTTGTTTTTGTGTTTTTTAATAAATTCATCATTTTCAACTCTTGAGTTTTCCGCAACAATATTAGGTAATTTTAACTTTTTAATAAATTCATCAACCGCATCAATTTTTTTTCCGGTTGAATCTACTAAAACCCCCTTCATTAAAGGCTTAGTAATAGCTAACGGAATTCCCGGAAATCCGCCGCCAGTTCCAATATCTAAAAATCTATTTGTTCCGGCAGGTAAATACTCGGAAATTAAAGAAGAAATAAAAACATGGTTTTCAATTATATTATCAACATCTTTACGTGAAATTAAATTAATATCTTGGTTTTTTTTAGCTACTAATTCTGCAAAATGAGCCATTCTGTCAACTTGATAATCGCTAATATTAATTTGATTTTCCCAAAATAATGTCTTTAATTCTTTAACATATTCTTTGCGTGATTTCAAAACATCCTCTTAAAAATTAACTTTTTAAATATACTAATAATACCGAAATATCTGAAGGTGAAACGCCTGAAATTCTTGATGCCTGCCCCAAAGATCTGGGTCTTATTTTATGCAGCTTCTCTTTTCCTTCTGTTGATATGGTTTTTAAACTTAAATAATCGAACTTTTGAGGAATCGCAAGGTTTTCTAACTTTTCCATTTTTAAAATTAGTTCTTGCTGCCTTATTATATAGCCTTCGTATTTTAACTCAATTTCTACCTGTCGTAATGCTTTCGGGTTTTCAAGAAGAGCATCAACAATAGGATATTTAACAGGATCGATTAATAAAAGCAATTCTTTTAAGTTTAGTTCAGGTCTTTTAACAAGCTTACTAATTGATTCGGCATTTTCTAATTTGGAAGAATTTTTAAATTCTAAAAGTTGGTTAGCGATTTTCGGAGTCAGTTTTATTTCAGGAGCGACATTAATGCTTTCAACAATAAGTTTTTCTCTATCGTTTAATTCTTTCAAAAAACTATCCTCAACTAACCCAAAATCATTTCCATATTTTAATAATCTTCTATCGGCATTATCTTGCCTTAACAATAATCTATGCTCGGCTCTTGATGTAAACATTCTGTAAGGTTCATTTGTAGATTTACCTACCAAATCATCTATTAAAACTCCAATATAAGATTCGCTTCTTTTAAGAATAAATTCAGCTTTGCCTTGTATTTTTAAAGCAGCATTAATTCCGGCAATTAATCCTTGTCCGGCAGCCTCTTCATACCCGGAGGTTCCGTTTATTTGTCCCGCTAAATAGAGACCCTCGACAAGTTTGGTTTCAAGCGTTAAATCAACTTGGTAAGGAGGAAAATAATCATACTCAACTGCATAGCCGGGTCTTACCATAATTGCGTCTTCCAAACCTTTTATATTTCGTATTGCTTTGAGCTGTACATCCTCCGGTAAAGAGGAAGAAAAACCGTTTAGATAAATAAGATTATCATCAAGTCCTTCCGGCTCAAGAAATAGTTGATGACGAGGTTTATCTGAAAATCTCACTATTTTATCTTCAATTGATGGACAATATCTAGGTCCGGCACCATTTATTAGCCCTGTAAACATCGGAGATTTTTCAAAGCCGGTCTCTAAAATTTTATGAACGTTTTCATCTGTGTAAGTAATATGACAACTAACTTGTGGAAGA
>JAJRZB010000057.1 GCA_024275455.1 Bacteroidota bacterium
AAATAACAGGTTCTACAACATAAACCAAGTAGATTTTAGCATCAAATTTTTTTGCAAAATCCGTTGCATAACGCAAGGCATTTTTGGAGTAATTGGAAAAATCGATTGGCACTAATATTTTTTTTATCTCACTCATAACTTATCTCCTTGTTGTTATGAATTCTACATTTATTGTAATAAATATTTTACATTTAATCAAATATTCCGGATTCTGCAACTCTCCATATTTTTTGACATGGAAATTTGTTTTCATAAAGTGCTATTCCGATAATTACCGAATCGATTCCGTCTTTTGAATGTTCTTGTACTTTTATAAGATCGGGATAATTACTTATTCCACCCGAAAGAGTAACTTTTCCTTTTGTTATTTTGGCTATTTTAGTACATAATTCTATATTCGGACCTTCCAACATTCCATTTCTTAAAACATCTGTAACTACAAATCTGCATATTCCCATTTCAGCTAAATTTTTAGAAAAATCGAAAGGGGAGAGGCCGGTTTTTAATTTTCTTCCATGAACTACAAGTTGATTTTCAACAACATCAATTGCCGAGGAAATTTTCTGAGGACCAAATTTTTCTAAAATCTTCTTAAATTCATTTGGATTTGAGAATGCCAAAGAACCTATTACCAAACGGAATACACCAAGATTTAAAACTTCTTCGGCTTCTTCTAAAGATTGTATACCTCCTCCAAATTCTACCGGAATTATTACTGATTCGCAAATCTCTCCAATTAGATCAAAATTATTATGTGAATGTTTATGTGATAAATCGAAATCTACAAGGTGAATTACTTTAGCATTTTCTGCTCTCCAAATCATTGCCATTTCAACGGGATCATCTCCATATTCTTTACAGCCAAGATCAGGAATTCCCTGTACAACACGTACTGTTTTACCGTTTTTTATGTCAATGGATGGTATTACTAAAATATTATTCATCTATATTTTCCAATTACCATTATTTTTTATAGTTTTTCTACTGATAACGAGTTTTTGAATTTCACTGGTCCCTTCAAAAATTCTTAAAATTCTGGCATCTCTGTAAAATCTTTCAATAGGCAATTCTTGCGAGAACCCCATACCGCCATGAATTTGAAGAGCCATATCAGCAACTTCGGAAACAGCTTCCGAGCAGTATAGTTTTACAATTGCAGCTTCCTGCATTACATCTTTGCCGTCATCGTATTTTTCTGCAACTTTGTACAGCATACTTTCCAGTGCATAGATTTTAGTTGTCATATCAGCCAGCATAAATTGAATTGCCTGGAATTTAGAAATCGGTTTATTAAATTGCTTTCTTTGGTTAGCAAATTCAACCGATAATTTCAGCATTTCTTTTGATGCTCCTAAACTTGCAGCACCAATTCCAATTCTACCGGCATCAAGTGTTTTCATTGCAACTGCAAAACCTCTGCCTTCTCTGCCAATAATATTTTCCGGGGGAATCTTTACGTCTTCAAATGTTAATGTATTTGTAACACTTCCTTTAATTCCTAATTTTTCTTCATTGGCACCAATAATAATTCCTGGAAAATCTTTTTCCACTACAAATCCGGTTATACCTTTAGGTGTTCGTGCAAATACTGAAAATACATCGGCAATTGCTCCGTTTGTTATCCATAACTTTTGACCGTTAAGAATCCAATTGGTTCCATCAAAAACGGCTGTTGTTTGCAGATTAAATGCATCAGAACCGGCTTCCGGTTCGGTTAGAGCGAAAGCAGCTAATTTTTTACCGCTTGTCAGGTCAAACATATACTTTTGTTTTAATTCTTCGGAACCTCCAAGAAAAATTGCATTTGTACCAATTGATTGATGTGCCCCAATAAGTGTTGCTGTAGATCCGCAAGCTCTAACAACTTCTTCTTGTGCTACACAAAATCCGTAATCTCCAAAACCTCCTCCTCCGTATTCTTCGGGGAATGCAGTTCCTAATAAACCAACTTCGCCTAATTTTGTTATTAATTCATTCGGGATGTACTGTTTTTTATCAATTTGTGCGGCAATGGGTCTAATTTCAGTATCTGTAAATTCTTTGACCATTTCCCGCAGCATTTTAATATCATCGTTATTAACCATAGTTCTCCGTAAATTTTCCGTAAAAAAAATAATTGTAATAATAACATTATTTTCAAACATCTGAAGTAAAATTTGGGTTAGATTATTTATTTAAATCAATTAAATATTTAAATGGTTTGACAAAAGAAAACTTCAATATATAAATTGCCTTAAGAATTCCTTTTAACACCACAAAAGTATTAAAAAGATTTTAGAAAAAGTTCCCGTTAAAAATAAAATCCAACCGGTATGGTTAAGATGAATTTTGACAAGTATTTTTTTTATAAAAGTTTTATTGTGATTTTTCAATACCTTGGCTTGTTAAACGGATTGAAAAGCGTTTTAAAAAATTCTATAGAAACTGTAACCTGTTTCAAACTATCATCTACTTTACACTTTTTTAGTTAATCACCTTCTCGATACTCTTTCGTTTTTAATTTGTCTCTAAAGTGACAATTATCACTCAACAAATAACATACATTTGAAACAGTTAATTAAGCAAGAGTCTTTGAGTTAAAAAATCTAATCGGTGAGCATGATAAGGATTTTAATAAAATTTTATAAAAACGGAGTAGAAAATGAAATTCAACAAAAAGCAGAAAAGCGCAATGTTAGTCGGGCTATTTGTAATTGCCGCAGCTTTAATAATTTGGATAAGCTTAGGCGGAGAAATTTTCACAAAAACACAAATTCTTATTGAAAAAAGGGATGAAATTCTCGGTACAACCTATAAAGAATGGAAAGATCAATTTGTTCTTGGGCTAGATTATACAATGGGTTTTGTAGCTGTGGTATTTGCGTTTACCGGACTTGTCGTTTTTATGAAAAGAGATAAAAAACGTTTAACTGAAAACATTTAATATGAAATAAAAGTATTTCAAACATTCATTTAATAATAAAAGGAGAAAAAATGAAAAACAAACTAAATGCAATGGTGCTGTTAACCGTACTATTTGGAGCAAATCTTTTTGCCCAAACATTTCCAGCCGATTCAAAAGACGGAAGAAATCAAGCATCATTTATTTCAGATGCACCGTTTGAAAAAATTGTTGGTCTTTCCAGCGGTTTGGATGCAATGGTTATGATTAATAAAGATGATATCACTGCCAAACCAATGGGAAAAGTAAAAGTATCAATAGAAAATATTAAAACCGGTATTGATTTAAGAGACGAACATTTAAGAAGCGAAAATTGGTTAAATGCCGGTAAATTTCCTTATGCGGAATTCCATTTAATGGGAATTAAAAATGCTTCATCCAATAAATTGGAAGACGGGCAAAGAGTTAAAGCAGAATTAATTGGCACCTTCAGCGTTCATGGTGTAACAAAAGATATCGAAGTTCCCGCAACGCTTACTTATTTTAAGGAAAGTGCCAGAACTAAAATGAAAGCTCCAGGTAATTTATTGGTCGCTAATGCCGAGTTTAACATAAATCTATCCGACTTTGGAATTAAAATTCCATCCATGGTAATGGGCAAAGTAAATGAGGAAGTAAAAATTACTGCCAATTTTGTTGCAAGTGATGCTAATGGAAGTATGAATCCATGCAATCCTTGCGGGCCTAATAAAATGATGAAAGGAAAGTGTAATCCTTGCGGAATGAAAAAAATGGACCACAAAAAAATGGCTAATCCTTGTAACCCATGTGCACCAAAAAAATAATGAAATTTAATTTTGTGCGGGAGTTATTATTTCTTCCGCACTTAGTTATAGGAATTCAAAATGAAAAGAAGATATTTTATTAAAACAAGCGGACTATTATTTTTAAGTTTGCTCGCTAATTCTAAGAACAGTACTCAATCATTTATTAAAAATGTTTCTGAGCAGAGTAATAAATTCAAAGGGCAAATTGTTTCTATTATCAAAGACTTAAAAAAAGATGGGTCTAACCTTGTTAAAAAAGTAATGAACGGCAAAAAATATATATTTGATCCGTTTACTCATTACCCTTACGACGGTGGAATAAAAGATAAAACAACCGGCTATCAATTGTTTTTTCATGCACATAGAAAAAATGAGTACGGACATTTTCACACTTTTGCTACAAACGATAAAGGTGAATTAATTCATTTAGTATTGATCTCAATGAGTAAGGAGGGTAAGCCTATCGGATTAGCAACAGTAAACCGCTGGGTTACGGGGGACAAATATTTTAAAGCAGACATATTAAAAAGTTTTGCAGATAATTGGTTTGTGGATCCATCTCTATTTAAAGATAAAAGAGTTGTTGAATTTATAAATAACATATTTAAATCTTATTTATCAGAAATAAAGTCTCTTCTTGATGAGAGGGACAAATGGATTAAAGAATACGCTAATAAATATTACAGAGAACCTTTCGAAGACAGGGATTATGAAGTGCTTTCCTACACAGAGATTAATTTGAAATATAGCTAATTTACTGATTGGCAGTAACCAAACTTACCATTTTCACAGTTCATTCCTTAACGCTGCTAATTCGAAAAAAGTAATTTAATAATGATAATTTCTATCGAGTTAATTTTTTGAGTTTTTTCTGTTGCAATAAATTACTATTATCCGTATATATTTTTTGTAAATATGAATAAAACCTAATTTTTAACTTATTGGTTTATTTGAACTTAAAAATAAAATATTCAAAAATCATAAAACTGATACGGGAATGAAAATTATAATAGCACTTTTAGTAATTTGCATCTCATCAATTAGCTTATTTGGACAGCAATTTAAACTGACAGATGATTATGGTACTTATTTTTCTTATGATAGGATTACTAATTAATTATATTATGCAAGGTTTTTTACCAGTATACCAAAAAAAAATAAATCTCTCAACCCAAATAATTTCAGAAGTAAATATTTCTTCTTTACCTGTTTTTATGAATAATTCTCATAAAGCGATATACTATAGAATAACAGATTCGTCATACATTTACTATCTTTATGATTTTTCAACAGATTCTACAAAACAAATTTATGAGAGTATTACCAAAAAAGAATTGTTAAAGACCAATAACTTTTGGCCATGGTTCTCTATATCACCGGATGATTCTAAATTTTTATTGCATAATGCATTAAATCTTGAGGATAGTACTTGGCTGTATTTACCGGATAGTGTTGTTTATCATGGTGCAGGTTTGGAACAAGTATGGAGCAGTGATACAAGTTTTATTTTATTTTCACTTAATAATGCATTGGCTGAGTATAATTTTACAACCGGTAAAGTAGATACCTTGGTTACAAAAAATGAAAGAATATTAAACTTTGCTTATAATATTAAGAATGGTCTTTTAGCTTATAGTACCGGTGATTATAATGAACAAGATTATGTTTTTGTTTATGATAAAAATACCGAAATAGAAAAATTTATTTATGGACCTTCTATTGATAGTATTTATTGTGGTATGGGTACTCAAGAAATTAATGATCTTGCTTGGTCACCGGATGGAAATAATCTTGTATTTCTTAGCTATGATTACACAAATCCAGGAACAGGCATAGATATTTATAATGTGTTAGAGGATAAAGTAATAAAAATAACAGAATGTGTTGGTGTAGGTCTTAAAAAAAATGTTATCTGGACAAGTAATGATACAATTATTTATGCATACGGTAATAACCTAGATCAAGTTTATGGATTTGATCTACAGAATATTCTTACATCTGTTAACTTAAATAGTCCACAAAATTATAAACTAACTTTATCTAATTATCCAAATCCTTTAAATCCAAGTACAATAATAAAATATTCAGTTTCTAATTATACACACCCCTCAATCCCCTCTCGAGAGGGGAAGGAGCGGAGCGACAGGAGTGTGTTTGTAACTCTAAATATTTATGATATACTCGGACATGAAATAACAACCCTAGTAAACGAAAAGCAAAAAGCCGGTATTTATGAAATTACTTGGAATGGGAAAAATAGTAATTATCAAAAAATAAGTTCGGGAATTTATTTGGCAAGATTAGTAGTAAATAATAAAGGTAGTATAAATCATAAGTCTATTAAGTTATTATTTTTAAAGTAATTTACAAACTCCAAATATTTGTAAAAAATAAAAAAACTTGTTTTTTAGCTCATAATCTTGACTTTTCTATAATTAATAAGCATATTTCAATACATGAGCCAGAATTATGTTTATAACACTACCGAAAATCATAAAATAAACATCACCACATTTGGCAATTCAAATTTAAGTAATAGCAATTGTATAATTTTTATCCATGGCTTTAAAGGATTTAAAGATTGGGGATTTGTACCTTATCTTGCAGAATATTTTGCAGACAAAGGAAATTTTGTAATAACTTTTAATTTTTCCCACAATGGCGTTGGTGAAAATTCTACCGAGTTTAATGAACTTGAAAAATTTGCACAAAACACTTATTCACGCGAAATAAATGAAGTTGAAGAAATTGTAAAAATCTACAAAACCGGATTTTTTGGAGAAACAAATCCAAATCCCAAAATCGGTTTGCTTGGTCATAGCAGAGGAGGAGCGGTTTCAATTGCGGCAGCATCCTTATCAAGCGATATTGATGCATTGGTTACATGGTCGGCAATATCTAAATTTGATAGATTTTCAGATAGACAAAAAAGGGAATGGAAAGAGAAAGGATATTTGGAAATTATT
>JAJRZB010000461.1 GCA_024275455.1 Bacteroidota bacterium
AGAACATTTTTTCTTAAAGCTTTTATGTTTGTTCTGGAAATTACTTTGTTTCCAATAGCAGCCTGAACAGCAATTTCAAACATTTGACGCGGGATAAGTTCCTTTAGTTTGGTACAAACTTTTCTGCCCCAATCATACGCTTTATCTTTATGAACGATTATTGATAATGCATCTACTGGATCGCCGTTTAACATTATATCCAGTTTTACTAAATCAGATTCTTTGTATCCTATAAATTCATAATCAAAAGAAGCATATCCTCGGGATATTGATTTTAGTTTGTCATAAAAATCAAAAATAATTTCCGATAAGGGAAACTCATATTCAACATCTGCTCTTGTGGGATCAATATAGGTTGTATTTTTATAAATTCCTCTTTTATCCATAGCCAATTTCATAATATTCCCCATGTACTCACTGGGAACAACTATTTGAGCTTTTATAAACGGTTCTTCAATTTTTTCTATATCTCCAACCGGCGGCAGATCTGCTGGATTATCTACAACCAGTTTAGTCCCATCTTTTTTATACGCATAATATTCTACATTAGGTAAGGTGGTTACAATGTTTTGGTCATATTCCCTTTCTAATCTCTCTTGAATAATTTCCATATGGAGCATACCGAGAAAACCGCATCTAAAACCGAAACCTAGAGCAGCTGAAGTTTCCGGAATAAAAACAAGGGAGGCATCATTAAGCTGAAGCTTTTCTATTGCATCGCGTAAATCTTCATAATCATCTGAATCAGACGGATAAAGACCGCTGTACACCATTGGCTTAATTTCTTGATATCCCGGGAGTGGCTCAGCAGCACCATTTTTAGCATGTGTAATTGTATCGCCTACTTTTGTATCATGTACATCTTTTATGCTAGCAATTATATAACCAACATCACCTGTTAAAAGAATGTCTCTTTTTTCTTTTTTTAATCCGAGCACTCCAATTTCTTCAGCTAAATGAATATTACCGTTAACAAAGAATTTAATTTGATCTTTAGTTTTTAAAACACCGTTAACGATTCTCACATAGGCAATTGCTCCACGGTAAGAATCGAATACCGAATCGAAGATTAACGCTTGCAATGGTTTATCCGGGTCACCACTCGGCGGAGGAACACGTTCGACAATTGCGGTAAGAATTTCATCAAAACCAATTCTTTCTTTAGCACTCGCTAAAATTATTTCTTCTTCGTCGCAACCGATTAAGTCAGTAATTTGTTTCTTAATTACATCAACTCTGGCACTGGGTAAATCAATTTTATTAATAACCGGAATAATTTCTAAACCGGCTTCAATTGCTAAATAGACGTTACTTATTGTTTGAGCTTCAACACCTTGTGCAGCATCAACAACTAACAAAGCCCCTTCACAAGCAGCCAATGACCTGGATACTTCATAAGAAAAATCAACATGCCCGGGTGTATCAATTAAATTGAAATTATATGTTTTTCTATCGGTATGTTCATAATACATCTTAATTGCATGAGATTTTATTGTAATGCCTCTCTC
>JAJRZB010000462.1 GCA_024275455.1 Bacteroidota bacterium
CCGTCAAAAGTGCTTGTCCCTCTGCCAATTTCATCGAGTAAAATTAAGCTTTTATTTGTGGCGTTATTCAAAATATTTGCCGCTTCCTGCATTTCCACAAGAAAGGTACTTTCACCTGCACTTATATTATCACTGGCACCGACTCTTGTGTAAATTCTGTCTATAATTCCTAATCGTGCATATTCTGCCGGAACAAAAGAACCGATTTGGGCTAATAATACTATCAATCCTAACTGTCTCAAATAAACCGATTTACCTGCCATATTCGGTCCGGTTAGAATAATTATTTGTGTATCGGAGTTATCCATTTTATAATCGTTGGGTGTAAACTTTTCCGTTGGAGTAAGAATTCTTTCAACAACGGGATGACGTCCTTGTTTAATTTCTATTACATCGGAGTCTTCAATTATCGGTTTAACATAATTATAATCATTAGCACATTCGGCTAAAGAAAGATAGCAATCCAGCATTCCGATTAGTTGAGCGTTAGTTTGGATTTTCTCAGCTTCGCTTGCTACTGACAATCTGATTTCATTAAATAATTGATATTCCAAAGTGCTGATATGTTCTTCCGCATTTAAAATTCTATCTTCGTATTCTTTTAATTCCGGTGTAATGTATCGTTCACTATTTACAAGGGTTTGTTTCCTAATATAGTTATCGGGAATTTTATTTTTATGGGTATTGCTTATCTCAATGTAATAACCGAACACTTTGTTATAGCTGACTTTTAAAGAAGGTATGTTCGTTCTTTCTCTTTAGGATTTCTGCATATTTGCAATCCAACTTTTTGCATTCATGGAAAGATTACGAAGTTCATCAAGTTCAGGATTAAACCCTTCTCTTATTATTCCTCCATCCGATAAAGAAAGCGGGGGATTATCAACTATTGCTAATTCAACCTTTTCAAAAATTTCATCAAGGTTAATCATTTTCGAATTGATTAAAGCTATCACTTCCGAATTTGATTGATCGAGAAGCTGTTTTACCAATGGAATTTTTCTTATTGAATTTTTAAGGTAAACAAGTTCACGCGGGTTTGCCCTGTTAGTGCATACTTTAGAAATCAGTCTTTCAAGGTCGCCAATTTCTTTAAACTCTTCCTGCAGATTTTGTCTTAACTTTTTGTTTTTATAAAAGTCTTCAACGGATTCCAAACGTTTATCAATTTGAGTTTTATTTCTAAGCGGAGCATTAATCCATTTTTTAAGTAATCTTGCACCCATTGCAGTTTTTGTTTTATCCAAAACGGAAATAAGAGAACCTTCTCTAGAGCCTTCTTGCAAAGTATAAAGAATTTCCAAATTTCTCTTTGTTGAAAGATCCAGGTACATATATTCCGTAGGATTATAAAGAGAAATTTTTGTTAAATGGGTAAGATTGGATTTTTGAGTATCCTTTAGATAGTGAAGAATAGAACCCGCAGAAATAATTCCGCTAGAAAGATTTTCTATCCCAAATCCTTTTAGAGTTTGGGTTTTAAACTGTTCCTTTAAAATATCTTTGGCATATTCATCGCTAAAAATCCAGTCATCAATCTTTGTTAATTTAACTGAGATGTTTTGTCTTGCCAATAATGCACTAAGTTCACTTTCCTGTTTTTTCGAAACAATAATTTCAGCCGGATTAATTGTTTCAATTTGCTCGCTTAATTTTAATATTGAAGTTTCATAAGTATAAAATTCCCCTGTTGAAATATCACAGTAGGAAACACCGGCAGAGTTGTCATCAAAGAAAATGGAGGCAAGATAATTATTTTTTTTATGCTCAAGCAATTTATCGGAAAAAACTACTCCGGGTGTAACAACTTCTACAACTTCTCTTTTTACAATTCCTTTGGCAAATTTAGGATTTTCTACTTGCTCGCAAACAGCCACTCTAAAACCGGCTTTAACTAATTTTGGCAAATAAGTATCAATTGCATGATGGGGAAATCCGGCTAGTGGTACTTCACCTGCTTTGCCATTGGCTCTTTTTGTAAGAGTAATGCCTAATGCTTTGGATGCGTTTTTTGCAGCTTCTTCAAATGTTTCAAAGAAATCCCCAACCCTGAACAATAAAATTGTGTCGGGATTTTCTTTTTTTATCTTATGATATTGTGCCATTAAAAGCGTTGCAGCCATAATATATTTTGCCGATTTCTTCTTTATTTCCAAACTTAAAATATACTTTAATAACTGTTATTTATCAATTTTGTAATATTTATAGAGATGTGACAAAGTCATTTGTTCTAGTTGCTTATTTCTCGGTTCGCAAAAAAGTAAACCTAACCCGAAAAGATATTTTTGTTAAATTTGTAAGCGTAATTTTATAAAGTTTTGTTTCTAGTTTTTGATAAAAATAATAGAGCTTCTGCAAAATAAGAAATGTC
>JAJRZB010000463.1 GCA_024275455.1 Bacteroidota bacterium
ATACCGCTAGTAGCAGCCATACTTGCTTTTACATTGCTGTATAATATTGCAATCCATCTTAAAGGCAATCTCATTTCCCAGTTTGTACTTAGAACTAAGTTTGGCACAACCTCTAAATTTTCCAAATCAAAATCGGGTTGATAAAATCTATTAAACATTACCAATGCATCAGCACCGGCATTATCTAATTTAAGTGCCATGTTAGACATTGATGTGAAAAAAGGACTAAGCTTAATTGCAACAGGAATTTTAATTTGTTCTTTTACAGATTTTAATGTATCAACATACATATTTTCAATTTCACTTCCTGTCAAATTAATATTGGTTGGAATATAATATACATTTAATTCAAGGCCGTCAGCACCTGCTTGTTCAATATTTTTTGCATATTGAATCCACCCACCACTGCTAACTCCATTAAGACTTCCTATAATGGGAATATCGGTAGCTTGCTTTAAGTTTGCAATATGATCCAAATATTCATAAGGTCCCATTTTATATTCTTCCTGCTCAGGGAAATAAGAAGTTGCTTCCGCATAACTTTCAGCACCGTAAGAAAGGAAATGATCTAATTCCCCCGACTCATGTGAAATTTGTTCTTCAAATAAAGAATAAACTACAACTGCTGCTGCTCCGGCATCTTCCATAGCTTTTACATAATCTACAGTCTGAGATAATGGTGATGCTGATGGAACAATAGGATTTTTTAATTTAAGTCCCATATATTTTGTTGATAAATCCATTTTTACTCCAAAAATTTTATAAAATAATATTTGCCGCTGCATTTACAACGGCAATTAATTTAGTCTTCTACTTTATCCGTATAATTTAGAGATGCAAGATGTTCATAATGCTTCCATTTTTTATTTACTTCCTCTTGAGCAACACTAAGTAGATATTTTGATCTTGCAGGATCTATCTTTTGTAACATCTTATATCTGGTTTCAGTATAAATATAATCTTCAAGTTTAATTGATGGTGCTTTAGAATCCAGCTTAAACGGACTCTTACCTTCTTTAATATTATTAGGATTAAATCTATACAATGGCCAATGTCCGCTTTGTGTAGCTAATTTTTGATGTTCCATACCTTTTGCCATATCATAACCGTGTGCAATACAGTGACTGTATGCAATAATTAAAGAAGGTCCATCATAAGCTTCAGCTTCTAAAATAGCTCTTAAAGAATGAGTATCATTAGCGCCCATAGCAATTTGAGCTACATAAACATTGCCGTATTGAATAGCCATCATTCCAAGATCTTTTTTAGGATTTGGTCTTCCGGCAGCGGCAAATTTAGCTACAGCTCCCAATCCGGTTGCTTTAGACATTTGTCCACCCGTATTTGAGTAAACTTCCGTATCCATAACTAAAATATTAACATTCTTTCCTTGAGCTAAAACATGATCTAAGCCACCAAAACCAATATCGTAAGCCCATCCGTCTCCGCCCATTATCCAGACCGATTTCTTAACCAAATAGTCAGCAATCATAAGGAGATTTTTAGCTTCATCAGAATTTATGTTTTTCAGCTTATCTTTCAGTTTAGCAATTCTTTCTCTTTGCTCATAAATATCAGCTTCTGATTTTTGAGGTGCAGTAAGAATTTCATTAATAAAATCACTTCCTAATTCACCTTCCAATCCTTTCAATAATTCACTCGCAAATTCTTTTTGCTTATCTATAGAAAGTCTCATTCCAAATCCGAATTCAGCATTGTCTTCGAATAGAGAATTTGACCAGGCAGGTCCTCTGCCATCGTGATTTGTTGCCCAAGGTGTTGTTGGTAAGTTTCCTCCATAGATTGAGGAACAACCTGTTGCATTTGCAATAATTGCTCTATCACCAAATAACTGAGAAACCAATTTAACATAAGGAGTTTCACCACAACCTGCACAAGCACCGGAATATTCAAAAAGCGGTTGTAAAAATTGACTTCCTTGAATTGATGCAACATTAAGTTTTGTTCTATCAAGTTCAGGTATTTTTAAGAAGAAATCATAGTTCTCTCTTTCCTGTTCTCTAATTGGAATTTGAGGAACCATGTTAATTGCTTTTTTACCAACTTCCCTTTTGTTTTTAGCAGGACAAACTTCAACACAAAGATTACAACCTGTACAATCTTC
>JAJRZB010000464.1 GCA_024275455.1 Bacteroidota bacterium
CGGGATGTTCTTGTGCAAAAGTAACCGAATAAAAACCGACAATTAGTATGATTATTAAATATGTTAAATATTTCGTTTGTTTCATGGGTCCTCCAAGAAATTTATAATAAAATTGTTTAGTTAAATAAGTAATAATATTGAGCTTACTTGTTTAATAATAACTTATTTTTACCGCTTTTACAAACCATATTTTAATCATATGTCAACTCCAAGACAAATTCCAATTTTAAAAATAAGATTAAATAAAATTGCTTGTTTAATCCTCTTAAAATTGTTTCATATTTTGAATAAAAAGGTTAAAAACTCTTGATATTTTTTGTTTTGCTTAGTAAATTAAGATAAGCATCTCCTTAGAAATAGCTCGGATTATAAATGAAAAAAAGAAATGAACCGGCTAATTCTTCACGCCGAAAATTCCTAAAAGGTGTTAGTACAAGTATTGTCGGAGCATATATAGTTCCGCCTGCACTCAAGACAAAAGCCCAAAGTATTAGTGATGAAATAATAGACTCGTATGAGGGCAAAGTTAAATTATCTCTAAAGGTTAACGGTAAAAAATATTCTAAAAATGTTGAACCGAATATTACTTTAGCTGAGTTTATACGAGACGAGTTGAATTTAACCGGAACCAAGGTAGTTTGTAATCAAGGTGAATGCGGAAGTTGTACTGTTTTACTTAATGGAGAAGCGATTTATTCATGCCATCTTCTTGCCTTGGATGCCGATGGAGGAGAAATAATTACAATTGAAGATTTGGAGAAAAATAAACAGAGGAGTAATCTGCAAAAATCATTTGTGGAAAATGATGGTTTACAGTGCGGATTTTGTACTCCGGGACAAATTATGTCGGCTTATGCATTGTTAACGGAAAATTCAAATCCCACAGACAAAGAGATTAAAAAAGGTATGTCCGGTAATTTATGCAGGTGCGGAGCATATCCCAAAATATTTGATTCAGTAAAAGCTGCAGTAAATAAATAAAATTGCACTCGGAGTAAAAATGAGTATAAAAAAATCAAAACATTTTTTCGAAGAAGATTTTATAGAAACCATTGGTGAGGTTACCGATGAGATTTATCAACCTTTACCAAAAAATGAAAAGTTAAAGTGTATTGGCAAAAAATACCTCGCTATGATGGCTATGTAAAAGTTAAAGGTGAAGCTGAATATACTTTTGATATTAATTTGCCCAACATGACTTATGCAAAAATTTTAAGGTCCCCTTATCCGAATGCGATTATAGAAAAAATTGATGTTAGTAAAGCCAAAAAGACTAAAGGAGTATTGGATGTTTTAACTTATGAAAATACCGACGATATCGGGTGGTATAGAAACAGCAGTTTTTTATTTGATAAACATCTTAGATACGAAGGTGACGAAGTAGCATGTGTAGTAGCTGAATCGGAAAAAATAGCCGAGCAAGCACTAAATAAAATTGATGTTAAATATAAGGAATTGGATTTCGCAGTTGAAGCTGAAGAATCATTGAAAAATAAAGAATTAAAAATTCAAGATAGCGGAAACCTTAATAAAGGAAAACCTGATCAATATGAAAGAGGAGATATAAACAAGGGGTTTAAGGAGTCGGATTTTATAATTGAAGATACCTTTACAACCGAAGTTATAATACATAATCCTACTGAAGTTCATTGCAGTGTAGGTATGTGGGAAAAGAATAAACTAAAAGTTTGGGATTCAACCCAGGGGATATTTTCCGTTAGAAAAACTGTTGCCAAAGCTTTACAATTAGATGAAAAAGATGTTCAGGTTATTAAAAAGTATATGGGTGGAGGTTTTGGGGGTAAATTAGAAGCCGGAAAATATACGGTTATTGCTGCTTTGCTTTCTAAAAAGATTGACCGGCCTGTAAAAATAACTTTAAATAGAAAAGAAATGAATCTTGCAGTAGGTAACAGACCCGATTCAAAACAGACTTTAAAAGTAGGTGTTAAAAAAGACGGAATCATTACTGCATTAAGTCATCATTCGATAGCTGCAGTAGGAGCTTATCCAAGCGGCGGAGGTTGCAGTTGGCCTTTAAAAACTATTTATAAATGTGAAAATGTAAAAACCGAAGATTACAGTGTATTTACAAATACAGGTAAAGCCCGTCCTTTTAGAGCACCCGGACATGTTCAGGGAGTTTTTGCTTTGGATTCGATAATTGATGAAGCTGCTGAAAAAATTGGAATGAACCCTTTGGAATTCAGGTTGAAAAATTATGCTGAAAAAGATCAAGTATGGGGTGCGGAATATACTTCAAAATTATTGAGAGAAGCTTATAAAGAAGGTGCGGAAAAAATTGGATGGCATAAAAGAAATAAAATTCCTGGTAATCAGAAGGATTATATAAAAACGGGTATCGGTATGGCATCCCAAATTTGGTGGGGAGGCTGAGGACCGCCGGCTCATGCAGATATAAAAATCACAAAAGATGGAAAAATTCATGTTTATTCAGGTACTCAAGATTTAGGAACCGGTACTTATACATTTATTGCACAAATTGTTGCTGAAATTTTGTAAATACCGATTGGAAAAATTGAAGTGATAATTGGAGATACTGACCTTACACCTTACGGACCTTCAAGCGGAGGAAGTACAACTGCTCCTTCAATTTCTCCGGCTGTAAGAGATGCCGCTGAAAAAATGAAAAAGAAATTAATTTCTGCCGGTGGTGCAATTCTTAAGTCGGAAGAAAATAATGTAATTTACAAAGATGGTGTTGTTGCATCCAAGACAAACGATAAAATCAGTTTGGAAGAAATTGTTAAAAATGTACAAAGCGATTTTATAACTCATGGTTCTAGGGAAGAAAATTTGGAAGGTTATATTACGCAAACTTTCGGGGCACAATTTGCAGAGGTTGAAGTTGACACATTATTAGGGAATGTTACGGTAAAAAGAATTGTAGCTGCCCATGATATAGGAAGAATACTAAACAGGCAAACTCTTGAAAATCAATTCCATGGCGGAATAATACAAGGATTGGGTTTTGCACTAATGGAAGAAAGAATTATGGATGAGGATTATGGCAAAGTTTTAAATCAGAATATGCATGATTATAAAATTCCCACAATGTTAGAAACCCCGGATATTGATATAATTATTGTTGGCGATGGTGATGAGAAGGCAAATAATATGGGTGTTAAAGGAATAGGAGAACCGGCTATGATTCCTACTGCCGGAGCAATTGCCAATGCTGTTTACAATGCAATTGGAGTAAGAATTAAAAGTTTACCGATTACTCCCGATAAAATTCTTACTGCACTTAACTCAAATAATTAGGAATGTGAAATGCAAAAATTTGATTATATTCAGCCGACCTCATTAAAAGCGGCATCTAAATTTTTAATTAAGAAAAACGGTAAAGCCTTTACTTTTGGGGGCGGAACCGATTTGTTGGGTATGATAAAAGATAATATTATCCAACCCGATGCCTTGGTAAATCTTAAAGCTCTTAAAGATTTGGATTATATAGAATATGATGAAAAAA
>JAJRZB010000058.1 GCA_024275455.1 Bacteroidota bacterium
CTAACGGAAAACAAAAGAAGACTGCTTTAATTGCAGTGGCTAATAAACTTATTAAACAGATGTTTGCTATTGTTAAATTTAATAGAACTTTTATAAATAATTATAATATTTTACTTGATTCTTAACACAGTTCATTCTGAACGAAGTGAAGAATCTCAATATTGTGATTTAGTATAAAATAGAGATATTTCGCTTTGCTCAATATGACAAAATCATTTATTTTGCTTAAAGAGAGTTACTAAATTACCTCTCATATACTGTTCTAACATTATTCAATCACTCAAGCAACCAATCAATCAATCAATCATTCATTCTTTTTTTTAATCTTTGATAAACATTTTACCGGGTAACTGTTTTACCAAATCTCTAAACTCTAAAGAAAGCAAATGTACTAAACATTCTGAAGAATTAATTTCAGTTTCTTTAGCAATTATGTCAATATGTTTGGGCTCATTGGAAAGAGAATCAAAAATTTTTTGTTCAAAAAAGTTCAGTTCAATATTTGGCTTTGGAATATTTATACCAATTTTAGGTTCGATTTTAAGTTTTAGCTCAACAAAAATATCATCTAAATTCCTTACTAATTTTGCTTCTCCTTTTTGGATTAGTAGATTGGTTCCTTCACTTTGCGTGCTGCCTAAATTTCCCGGTACTGCAAAAACTTCTCTGTTTTGTTCTAAGGCATAAGCTGCAGTTTGTAAAGCCCCACCACTTGATTTTGTCTCAACAACTAAAGTACCAAGTGACATGCCGCTAATAATTCTGTTTCTTTTGGGAAAATTTTGTGCATCCGGTTTTGTGCCTAGAACATATTCAGAAATTACAGCACCATCCATAGAAGTCTCTTCAAAAAGTTTTTTGTTTTCACTGGGATAAATAACATCTAATCCGGAACCAATTACGGCTATAGTTCTTCCGTTATGTTTTAACGCTCCGCGGTGTGCTGAAGAGTCTATTCCTCTGGCTAATCCGCTAACAACTGTAAATCCTTTGGAAGCGATTTCATCACCAAACTTCTCTGCAATATTTTTTCCGTATTGTGTTGGCATTCTTGTTCCTACAATGGCAATAGAGTTGGTATCAGACGGTTTGAGCGAACCTTTATAATATAAAATTATTGGTGGAGAGAAAATTGTTTTAAGATTTTTTGGATAATTTTCTGACCAAAATGTAACCCAATTTGCTCCAAGTTTATCTAACTTATTAAGCTCCTTTTCTATCTTCTTTGAATATACTTGATATTTATCAATTTGTTTTAATATTCTGTTTGCCAGATTTTGAGAAATACCTTCAACATTAATTAGAGAAGTATAACCTGAATTAATTAAATCATCCAATGATGCGAATTTTGCCAATAGATTAAAAAGTTTACCGGGACCAATTCCATCAACTTCTAATAAAAGTCGTAGTTTAGTAAAATTTTCTACTGAATGGTTCAAAACTTAAGGGTGTTTATTCATTAATGTCAAGATCATCAACAATAGCCACAATCATAATATTGACCGGAGCATTTTTATGACCTAAGATTTGTTGGACAGCTTTTCCTTCTTTAACTACTAATACAGTATCACCAATGCCTGAATCAATTACATCTAAGGCAATTTCATCTTTATTGCCAATAAAATTACCGTTTAGGTCAATTTTTCTGACCAATAATAATTTTTGGCTTTTTAAGCTTTCATTTTTCTGTGTAGAAACAATATTACCTTTAATTTTTGCTAGGTACATCTGATGTGTCTAGAGAGTTTTTTTTCTTATATAATATTGAAAGAGGAAAAACCACTAAATATGCTATTAACAATACAATAGGTGAAACTGATAAGGAAAGCGGGTTATCCCATGGACCTATTGACATTAAATAAAATCCAACAATTAAAATACCAATGCCAATACCGAAAATTAAATAATTTTTCTTTCCCCAATAATTTTCGAAAGGAGAAACAAGTGTTGCCTTCTTTTTTTTAGGTCTTATTTTTGCCATAGAATAACCAAAATTGTAAAAAATATATAAAGCCCAGTGTTGGGGGAGACACTGGGCAAAAACCAAACAAGTAGATCAAAGATCGTACAAGTAAGGAGCCACAATATATATTAACTTTAAATATAAATCAAGTTCAAAATTATTTTATGTTGTAAACAATTTTACGTATTGTATCGAATTGTAGATATGGGTATTCGTTTCGTAAACTATCAATAGCGTCACTGGCACTAATATTATCATTTCTTAAAGATTTAAACTTCTTTTGAATTTGATAATCTCTTAATGATTTTTCGTTGATTAAACCTTTGCTGTTAAGCAAGTGATAAGTTTCGTCACTAATGAAATCAGATAGGGGATTTTGATTATTTTCGTTATAAAACATGGCTAACCTCACAATATGTTAAACTGTAAATAAAAAGAGTAGCCTTGTTTAAATATAACCTCGCAAAAATTGTTAATGCAAATAGCAAATAAATTAAATAAAAATCAATGAATAAATTTATGACCTATGAAAATTAACAATATTCTTTCATGTTATAATTATGAACTAATAAAATTTATCTA
>JAJRZB010000465.1 GCA_024275455.1 Bacteroidota bacterium
GAAGATGAGGAAGTTGCAAAATTAATGAACGAAAGTTTTATTTCCATAAAAGTTGATAGAGAAGAAAGACCCGATATCGATAATATTTATATGTCGGTTTGCCAAATGTTAACGGGTCACGGCGGCTGGCCCATGACGATTATTATGACACCTAATAAAAAACCGTTTTTCGCGGGCACATATTTTCCAAAGCATTCAAGAGGAAATAGAATCGGTTTAATGGATTTAATTGATAAAATAAATTCCGCTTGGAAAACCCAAAGAAATGAAATTGAAAATTCGGCAGAGCAAATTACCGAGCATTTAAATAATTCTACTTCTGAAATATCAACTGAAAGTTTAGATAAATCAGTATTAGACAAAGCGTTTACTCAATTTGAAAAAAGATTTGATAATGAAAACGGAGGATTTGGAACAAGACCTAAATTTCCTTCCCCGCATAATTTTTCTTTTTTACTTCGTTATTATCAAAGCAGTAAGAATAAATATGCTTTGGAAATGGTTGAAAAGTCTCTTACAAAAATGAGATTAGGTGGTATTTACGATCAAATCGGGTTTGGATTCCACAGATATTCAACCGACCAAGAATGGTTTTTACCGCACTTTGAAAAAATGCTTTACGATCAGGCAATGTTAATTATAGCCTATACTGAAGCTTATCAAGCAACTAAAAATCCTTTGTTTGCCAAAACTGTTGACGAAATAATAACCTATGTACTTAGAGATATGACTTCTCCCGAAGGAGGATTTTACTCAGCCGAAGATGCCGATAGTGAAGGTGAAGAAGGCAAGTTTTATGTTTGGAAGAAAAAAGAAATATTAGAAATTTTAGGCAAAGAGGAAGGCGAACTTTTCTGCAAGGTTTATAACATAACAGATAAAGGTAATTATTTTGAAGAATCCACGGGTAAGTCAACCGGGGCAAATATTCCACATTTATCTAAAGAAATAAATGACAAAAAAATCAATCAATTAAGAGCACAGCTATTTAAAGAAAGAGAAAAAAGAATTCATCCTTACAAAGATGATAAAATTCTTACTGATTGGAACGGACTAATGATAGCAGCACTTTCTAAAGCCGGCAGAACTTTTGAAAATAATAATTATACCGAAACTGCCGAAAAATCCTTAAAATTTATTGATGCCAATTTAACAAATGATGAGGGTAAATTATTGCACAGATTCAGAGATGGAGAAGCGGCAATTGATGCTCAGATTGATGATTATTCTTTCTTGGTTTGGGCTTTAATCGAATTGTATCAATCAACTTTTAAAGTTGAGTATTTAGAGAAAGCAATAAATTATACAAATATTTTAATATCCGATTTTTGGGATGAAGAAAATAATAACGGTTTTTATTTTACAAACGAGCACAATAAGGATTTAATTGCACGACCCAAAGAATTTTACGATTGAGCAATTCCCTCTGGTAATTCTGTTATGTACAGCAATCTGATTAAGTTGGCAAAACTGACAGCCGAAACCAAGTATGACAATTATGCTGATAAACTCAACAAAGCATTCAAAACAATAGTAGAACAAGCTCCCGGCGGATTTTCCCAGTTTCTTAGCGGACTTAATTTATCCACAGCGTCATCTTATGAAATAATAGTTGTTGGTGAATTAAATAATGAAAGTACAGAAGAAATTTTAGAAACCATCAATTCGGAGTTTATACCAAATAAAGTTGTTATGGTTATTGATAATTTGACCAAAGAAAAGGTAAACTTACTTGCTCCTTTTATAAAAGACTATGAAGCTACAGATGGAAAAACTACTGTTTATGTGTGCAAAAATTATATCTGTAATTTACCAACAACAGATAAGAATAAAGTAATTGAAATGCTAATTAAATAGTTATCGTAAACAATTGTTTTTTTTGAAAACAAAAAGTCGGGTTATTACTACAAGTCTAATATCCTAAAACCTTCGAGGTTTGCAGGTAATTTTGAGATTTAAGGATACTATCTTCTTTAATAACATCTATTAAATCTATCTTTTTAACTTTAACCTCGAAGGTTTGGGTATTGACGAAGATGCGATATAATAAAAACTATATCACCTGTTGGAGTTTATTATAAACTTGCTAAAACTAGTCCATAATAATATCAGTTCTTACAGACTTTATTTGTTAAACTTTTTCAAGACAGATATAGCCTACACTAAAAAATAGAATAAATTCTACGGCAATTTGTCCTTTACTAAATTATATAAAAACGCTCCTGAAATAGCCCCCACAAAAGTAGAAACCGCCGCATATTCCCCTGTCCCGATTTGTGCAAAGATAGGTCCCGGACAAGCACCGGTAATAGCCCAGCCGATTCCAAAAATAATCCCGCCAATTACTGTTCCTTTATTTAGCACCTTTCCGCTAAAATTAAGTTCCTCTTTTGTTATACTTTTAATACCGAATATTTTTAATATTTGAACGGATATAATCCCAACTATTACGGCTGTTCCAATTATTAAATACATGTAGGGTTCTTCAAATCTGAACATTTTTTGAATTCTGAACCAGCTAATAACTTCTGATTTTGTTAATATAAATCCAAATGCAATCCCTAAAATTATTGAAGCATATTTATTCATAATAATAATCCAAATTAGTCTAAAATAGAAAAGTGTAAATAAGTCCGCCCACAAAAAAAGATATAGTGGCTATCAAACTGCTTAATTTCAGTAGAGACAACCCTGTTATTGAATGACCTGAAGTACAGCCTCTGGCATATCTAGTTCCGAACCCCACTAACAATCCGCCGGTAAAAAGAGTTAATATTCCCTTAAAAGTATAATAACGTTCGGGCAAGTAAGCTATAGTTGTTTCCGAAAAGATATTTGCTGCAAGAAATCCACCTAAAATTATTCCAATAACAAAATAAAGTTTCCATTCATGGTTTTTAAAATCATAGCCGGAAAATATTGATTTTGTTTTGGGAAAAATCACTGAACAAATATTCTGCATCGAAGAGGATATCCCGAATTGTTTATTTCCAATTAATAAAGTAGTTGGTACAAATAAACCGATTAATATCCCATAAATAAGCCAATTAAGATTATCAAAAATTTCCATAGTTATTACTCACATTTGTAATATTTTAAATGAATAAGAAATGTTTACCGAATTTTCCAGCATTGCCGTAGCAGAGCAATATTTTTGCATCGATAGATTTACTGCTTTCTCAACTTTGTTAAAATCCAAATCCCCAAATAATTGAAATTCAATATTAATACTTGTAAATACTGCAGGAGTTTGGTTGTAATCTCTTTCCCCGTTAATTAAAATTTTAAAATCTTTAAGATTCTGTTTTTGCTTTTTGAGAATACTGATGATATCCATTGCCCCGCAAGATCCAAGTCCCATAAGAATTAATTCCATTGGTCGTGCACCGGAATTACTTCCTCCGATTTTCACTGAACCATCAATATTAACCGGAACACTTGAAGCACCGGTTCCTTCAAAATGAAAATTTTCATCTACTCTGTTTAATATAACTTTCATATTTTCTCTTTATTTAGATTTTTCCAATGCTTGAGTAATATCATTAATAATATCTGAAATATTTTCCAACCCGACTGATATTCTAACCGTTCCGGTATTTATTCCGACCAATGCTTGCTCTTCTTCTGTTAACTTAGAATGTGTAGTTGAAGCAGGATGTGTTACAATTGTTCTTGTATCTCCAAGATTAGCCGTCAATGAAATCATTTCCACCGAATCAACAAATCTTTTTGCTCTTTCATATCCGCCTTTAATCGAAATTGTAACAATTCCTCCTCCCATTTTCATTTGTTTTTTGGCTAACTCATATTGCGGGTGGGAAGGAAGAAACGGATACTTTACAGATTCAATTTCCGAATTATTGCTTAAAAGTTGTGCTAATTCTAATGCATTTGCACAATGCTTTTCCATTCTAATCGAGAGAGTTTCCAAACTCTTTGACAAAACCCATGCATTAAAAGGCGAAAGTGATGGTCCGGTTTGTCTGGCAAAAAACCTTATTTCATTTATTAAATCCTTTCTTCCAACAGTTACTCCACCAATAACACGTCCTTGACCATCAATGTATTTTGTTGCGGAATGAGTTACTAAATCAGCTCCATATTCAATTGGATTTTGAATAATAGGAGTGGCAAAGCAATTATCTACATTAAAAATTAAATTATGCTTTTTGCATAACTCTGCCGCCCATCCCAAGTTGATAATTTCCAAACCGGGATTAGAAGGGGTTTCAATAAAAAACATTTTTGTGTTGGATTTAATTTCTTTTTCCCATTCCCCCGGTTTGTCAGCATCAACATAAGTGTGATCAATACCCCACTTGGGTAATATTTTGGTCAAAATTTGATGAGAAGAACCGAACAAAGCTCTTGAAGCAAGAACATGGTCACCGCCGGAAAGAAGAGCTGCAAATCCGGTAAAAACTGCTGCCATCCCCGAAGCAAATGCAAAGCCATC